>NZ_JBRRDY010000022.1:0-84250 GCF_056759935.1 Stenotrophomonas sp. STEN035 | reverse complement strand
CCCCCGGCGGCCCCCGCGCCCCGCCCCCACCCCCCACCCCCCCCCCCGCCCCGCCCCCCCCGCCCCCCCCACTACAGGTCATGGTCCCTGAACACCTCCCCGCCAGCGTGACGCTGCGTCGCACTTGCCCCCTGACATCGGCGGGCAAATAAGGGTAAAATGTCGCGCTTCCCCACATCTACCGGGCACGCCGATGCTGCGCATCCAGGCTGAAGCACTAACGTACGATGACGTTTCTCTCGTCCCCGCTCACTCCATCGTTCTGCCTAAGGACGTTGACCTCGGCACGCGGCTGACGCGCGACCTGCGGTTGAAGTTGCCGATTGTCTCGGCCGCCATGGATACCGTCACTGAAGCTCGCTTGGCCATCGCCATGGCCCAGATCGGTGGCATCGGCATCCTGCACAAGAACCTGACCGTCGAGCAGCAAGCTGCCGAAGTGGCCAAGGTCAAGAAGTTCGAATCAGGCGTCATCCGTGACCCGATCACCGTCGGTCCGGAAACCACGATCCGCGACGTGCTGGCCCTGACCCAGGCGCACAACATCTCCGGCGTGCCGGTGGTGGGCAACGACGGCCAGCTGGCCGGCATCGTCACCCACCGTGACATGCGCTTCGAAACCGAGCTGGACGATCCGGTCCGCCACATCATGACCAAGAAGGATCGTCTGATCACGGTCAAGGAAGGCGCGGCCTCGGACGAAGTCCTGTCGCTGCTGCACAAAAACCGCATCGAGAAGGTCCTGGTGGTCAACGACGCGTTCGAACTGCGCGGCCTGATCACGGTCAAGGACATCCAGAAGAAGAGCGACAACCCCAACGCTGCCAAGGACGCCGCAACGCGCCTGCTGGTTGGCGCTGCAGTTGGCGTTGGTGGTGACACCGATCGCCGCGTCGAAGCGCTGGTTGCTGCCGGCGTGGACGTGCTGGTGGTGGACACTGCGCACGGCCATTCGCAGGGCGTGCTGGATCGCGTGCGCTGGGTGAAGAAGAACTTCCCGAACGTGCAGGTCATCGGCGGCAACATCTGCACCGGCGACGCCGCACTGGCATTGCTGGATTGCGGCGCCGATGCAGTCAAGGTCGGTATCGGCCCGGGCTCGATCTGCACCACGCGCGTTGTCGCTGGTGTCGGCGTGCCGCAGATCACCGCGATCGACCTGGTTGCCGAAGCGCTGCAGGATCGTATCCCGCTGATCGCTGATGGCGGCATCCGTTACTCCGGTGATATCGGCAAGGCGCTGGCCGCTGGTGCTTCGACGGTGATGATCGGCGGTCTGCTCGCCGGTACCGAGGAATCGCCGGGCGAAACCGAGCTGTTCCAGGGCCGCTCCTACAAGAGCTACCGTGGCATGGGTTCGCTGGCTGCGATGGAGAAGGGTTCCAAGGACCGTTACTTCCAGGACGCCGCCACTGCTGACAAGCTGGTGCCGGAAGGCATCGAAGGCCGCGTGCCGTATCGCGGCCCGGTTGGCGGCATCATCCATCAGCTCATTGGTGGCCTGCGCGCGACCATGGGCTATGTGGGCTGCGCCACCATCGAAGAAATGCGCACCAAGCCGAACTTCGTCAAGATCAGCGGTGCCGGCCAACGTGAGAGCCACGTCCACGACGTGCAGATCACCAAAGAGCCGCCGAACTACCGTGCTTGATGCGGTAAGCAGAAGAGGAACGTGGACCTGGTCCCGTTCCTCTTTCTCTATCCGCCATTCGTTTTGCATCGACTCCCGTTTTCATTGATCACTTGCCGGGCTTTATGACCAACATCCATAACGACAAGATCCTCATCCTCGATTTCGGCGCACAGTACACGCAGCTGATCGCGCGCCGCATCCGCGAGTTCGGTGTCTACTGCGAAATCTGGGCATGGGACCACGATCCGGCCGAGATCGCCGCCTTTGGTGCCAAGGGCATCATCCTGTCCGGCGGCCCGGAAACCACCACGCTGCCCGGTGCGCCGGCTGCGCCGCAGGAAGTGTTCGACAGCGGCCTGCCGCTGCTTGGCATCTGCTATGGCCTGCAGACCATGGCCAAGCAGTTGGGCGGCGGCACCGAAGCCGCTGACCAGCGCGAGTTCGGCCATGCGGAAGTGAAGTTGCTCGGCAACGACGCGCTGCTGGGCGGCCTGTCCGACCACAACGGTGAGCCGCGCCTGGACGTGTGGATGAGCCACGGCGACCACGTCACCCACGTGCCGCCGGGCTTCGCCATCACCGCTGTGACCGACCGCATCCCGGTGGCCGCGATGGCCAACGAAGACAAGCGTTGGTACGGCGTGCAGTTCCACCCGGAAGTAACCCACACCAAGCAGGGCTCGGCGCTGCTGAAGCGCTTCGTCACCGATATCTGCGGCTGCGCCACGCTGTGGACCGCGGCCAACATCATCGACGACCAGATCGCCCGCGTGCGTGAGCAGGTTGGCAGCGATGAAGTGATCCTCGGCCTGTCCGGTGGCGTTGATTCCTCGGTGGTCGCAGCGCTGCTGCACAAGGCCATCGGCGAACAGCTGACCTGCGTGTTCGTCGACACCGGCCTGCTGCGCTTCCAGGAAGGCGACCAGGTCATGCAGATGATGGCCGACAACATGGGCGTCAAGGTCGTGCGCGTGAATGCGGCCGACCGTTATTTCAAGGCACTGGAAGGCGTCAGCGACCCGGAAGCAAAGCGCAAGGTCATCGGCAACCTGTTCGTCGAGATCTTCGATGAAGAGTCCAACAAGCTGAGCAATGCCAAGTGGCTGGCGCAGGGCACCATCTATCCGGACGTGATCGAGTCGGCCGGCAGCAAGACCGGCAAGGCACACGTCATCAAGAGCCACCACAACGTGGGCGGCCTGCCGGAAGACATGAAGCTGAAGCTGGTTGAGCCGCTGCGCGAGTTGTTCAAGGACGAAGTGCGTCGCCTCGGCGTCGAACTTGGCCTGCCGCGCGCGATGGTCTATCGTCATCCGTTCCCGGGTCCGGGCCTGGGCGTGCGCATCCTCGGTGAAGTGAAGCGCGAGTACGCCGAATTGTTGGGCAAGGCCGACGCGATCTTCATCGAGGAGCTGCGTGCTGCCGATCTGTACGACAAGACCAGCCAGGCGTTTGCCGTATTCCTGCCGGTCAAGTCGGTAGGCGTGGTTGGCGATGCACGTGCCTATGAGTGGGTGATCGCACTGCGTGCAGTCGAGACCATCGACTTCATGACCGCGCATTGGGCGCACCTGCCGTACGACTTCCTCGGCCGCGTCTCCAACCGCATCATCAATGAACTGCGTGGCGTCTCGCGCGTGGTCTACGACATCTCCGGCAAGCCGCCGGCGACGATCGAGTGGGAGTGATTGGGTATCTGGCACGGCGCGGTAGCAACTGGCGTTAAAAAACCAGTTGCGTGTGTTGCGCACGGTACTGTCCACTGAGTAACGCGGAATCCGATGCCAGATCCCTGGCATCGGATTTTCCTTTTGTAGGAGCGGCGTAAGCCGCGAAGCACGTACATCATCAAGATGGCACGGATGTCCGGAGAGACCGAACAGCGTCAGCTTCGCTCACGCCGCTCCCACAAGCAGAGCAAGGGTAGTGCCGAGCCATGCTCGGCAGATGCCTTGCCGACGCACATCACCGAGCGGCACATTTGTCTGGAGAACTCCGGTGCAGGTTCTCAAGAATTTAGCTTTGCGCCAGATAATTGGTGTCGACACTCAGGGCTAGCCTAGTTCGGCACTCGCCCCTTCACCGCATTGGCACGTGCGCGGCATGTGATACGACCATCAGCATCCACTGGCAGACGGGCACTTACGCTAGCCTTGAGCAACACATGCTCCTCAGCTGCCATAGCCGCAAGCGTCGAACCGACGCTGGGCGCACCGAGCGCTGTGGACCAGAAATCCTCGAAATCGGCGAATGTGCGGGATACGTCGATTTCGCGGGTTTCAATCGCCTCCAGACCCGCCTCGCTCCACAACTGCCGCAATACGTCCATACGCGAAGCTTCAGGACTAGGCGGCGACGGAACCGTATGGCCGAGCCCGCGCATCTCCGTCAGCAATATCTCATAGGGGAATCCGCCACCCGGCATGTCCCAGGCGTATGCGGCGACGCTGCCGCCCGGGCGAACCACGCGTGCCATTTCAGCCACGCCGCGAGCGGGTTCCGGGACAAAGAAAATCACCAGCGGCATCACGGCGACATCGAAGGCAGCGGCGGGGTAGGGCAGGGCCATCGCATCACCTTGCTCAAACACTGCTGCCTGCAGCGCCGGCTGGGCGTGCGCATAGGCGAGCTGTTCGCTGGATGGGTCCACACCGTGCATCGACGCCGGCGCGCAGCGCTTGAAGATCATCTCGGTGAAAGCGCCGTTGCCACATCCGACGTCAAGCCATTGCCGCTGTGGCGCTGGGGCTAGCCAATTGAGAAATATCTCGCCGGCAAGCTGACTCCATAAACCCATGTAGCGCTCATACGCAGCACCATCGGGAAAGCGGATTTCGTTGGTCGTCATATCAGGCCTCAAAGAACATCATCAGCGTAGCCGAAAGATACAGCCCCAGTCCGAACACGGTATGTGTGGCCAGGCTGCGCAGGCAGTTCTGCAGTGGCGTTGGCGTCTTCGATGCCATGAACCCTGCACCCATCGCGGGCTGCATCACCAACAACGGTGCCACTACGGTAGCTGCGCCTACGGCCAAGGCGGGTAGCAAGGTGGGGCGATGCAGCCAGGACGGGCCTTGAATCGCCAGCAGTAGGGCTGCGAAAACGATGCCAACGGCGTAGTGGATGCCCCAGCCAAGCAGTTGCTCGCCGGGTATTGCCGCGGCATGCCTGATGCTGGCGTGGGCGAAGGTGCCCTCACGCAGGTGACCGGCCCAGCGCCCGAGCAGTGTGTAGTCGAGTGTGGCCACGCCCAGTCGTTTGAGGATCTGGGTCCAGGCATCCATCACGATGGTCGCTCCGATTCCAACCACTACCATCCGCAGTACATCCATCCACGTCATATCGGTTCCTCTGTAATGACCCATCTGTTCTCCGAGACATGCTAAAAGTTGAAGTCAACTTCAAGTCAATGGTCTGCGATGGACATCGCCGAAGTCGCCAGGCGGACGGGGCTGCCGTCCTCCACGCTGCGGTTCTACGAAAACAAAGGCCTGATCGTGGCAAGTCGCGCTGCGGGTGGGCGGCGGCACTTTGCGGCCGACGTGCTTGACCAACTGGCCTTGATTGCCCTCGGTCAGGCTGGCGGGCTGTCGCTGGATGAGATCCAAGCCATGCTGTCACCGCAGGGAGCCCCGTGGGTTGATCGGACGCTGCTGCTGGCCAAGGCCGACGAGATCGATGCAACCGTAAAGCGCTTGCGGGCGATGAGCCAAGGCCTGCGTCATGCAGCAGCATGCCCTGCGGTGAATCACGCCGAATGCCCGACTTTCCGGCGCTTGCTCAAGGTCGCCGCCGCTGGACGACTGAAGCAGGACGCCGCCAAGCCGAAAGTGACAAGGCGCAGTCCGAGGGCCGGCAGCTGATTGGCTCAGCGCTTGCTCAGTGCGTGTTGCCCTGAAGACGGCGATGCTTCCGGCAATGCGCGCTACTTCTGTGTCCGGTTGGCGCCGTGGTGTTCTTCAACTTCAGCAGTCGGCACGTCTGCCGAAGATCCGCACCAGCAGCTCGCGCTTTCTATCTACGTTGCCGTCCCCGATGCTTCCGGCTCGGCTTCAGCGGAACGTTACATTGACCGTGGCGGTGGCAGAGAACGGCCCCAGCTTTGCGGTGTCGTCGGTCCAGATCAATGAAGCCAGAAAGTCGTAGTTCATCAGAGTGTTGTTGACGGGCCCCAATGGAATGGATTTCTTGAGTTGGATGAAGTGGCCCGGTGTATCTGCCTGCGATATCGCGATGCCGAAGCCGCCGTTGAGCTTCGGCACAATGATGCTTCCGTCCTTGACGATGTTGAGGGTGCTGATCGAGGCGACCAACATCCGGTTGCTGCATTCATTGCCCGCACCGGGATGGGTCATGTCGACCTGGATCTGAAAAGGGGCCTGTGACTGGATCTTGCCTTTGTTGATGTCCGCAACCGGGATTCGGCCAAAGTTCACCGCACTTCCCGAATTCCCGATGATCGTGATGCTCGGATTGCAGGCGATGAAGTGGATCTGTCCGAGCCCGGACACACCTGCGCGGAAGTTCGAATTGGGTATGGTGTTCAGGCCACCTTCGCCGTCGACCTGGAATAGATCGTAGACCCCCCAGTTGTTGATCTGTCCGTTCTGGGGTGGCGGGCTGCCTGTCGCCTTGATGTAGATGGAGAAGGTAACGTTCAACACCATCGAAGTTGCACATCGCTTTGCCCTGGCGTTGTTCCAATACATCTTGCAGTTCGGGCGGTTGGCTGGCGGCACGGTTCCTCTGCCTGCCAGCATTCTGGGGTCGCCCCCGTTGATGTTGTGGTCGACGTGGTTGATGGTCACGCCAACCTCGATCGAGGGATGGATCTGCGCAACAGTTCTGTCCGGGTCCCAGTAGAAGAATGCGTCCTCTCCTTGCGGCGCACCTTGCGCATCCACACAGCGGAAACTCACGGTGTATTCGTCCGATCGCCATAGCAGCCGGCCACGAACTGCGTCACCCTTGGAAATCACGATCTCGTCTAGCAGTGGGATGACCTGGTTGACCGACTGTGTCATGGCTTCCTTGCAAGACAGGGCCCACGCTGCGTTTGGAAGCGCCAGCAGAAGCATCAATACTGAAAATCCATTGAGTAGTGCTTTCTTCATCGTGAGTTTCATTGTGATTAGCCTGGCGGAACGCAGCGCAACGCGATGCGCCGGTAGCCGGGCAAGGTCATGTGGGAAGGGCTTGCCTGAAACTGCTCCAGGCGGATCTCGCAGCGCTGATCAGGTTTCGTGCCCCAGCGGACGGAAAGCCGGTCGCCCAGGTGTACGCCGCTGACGAAGATCTCGCCATTGGGGCCGGCGATACCACGGCTCAGGCCATCGTTGTCGAATACCGTGGCGCCGAGGGGGACGCGGATGTCCTCGACCAGGATGGGGTGGATCATCAGGCTGATGCCACGACGGGTCTCAAAGTTCACCCGCGTCAATGCACCGCGGGTTGGAACTATGTTTCTGGAAGTCCTGCTGGCATCGATGTCAGCGCCCAGGTCATCGGTGCGCAGGGCCACTCTATTATTGCGATAGGCGCTGACACCGCTGACCAGGCCATAGCCGCGCCGGTCCAGCCGGACACCGGACTGATTTTCCAGGCCGAGGCCTGCGCCGTCCTGTGCATGCACCAGCACATTGGTACGGTGCAACGACTGCGCGAAGGTAAGGCCATTACGGTGCAGGACCCAGCCGCCGCGTACCCCCCAGTTGATCTGGGAGTAGCTGTCCGCAAGCGTGCCGCCGATCGTGGCGACGCCCTTGCTCCCCATGTAACGCAGGTTTGCCGAACCGGTCTTGCCGTTATCGGATCTACCGATGTTTACGCCATATCCCAACCGGTCGCCATCCAGCAGGGAGCCATTCATCCCCGACTGGTAGCTTGCGCCGCTATTGCGTGAGTGGCTGTAGGAAGCAGAACTGCTGCTACGTCGCAGTCCCAGGCGATCAAGTGGCAGCGAAAGCGTCAGCCCGAATGAACGGTCGGCGCGGTTGTAGCGTCCTTGGCTGTGCCTGAAGTACGTGCCGAAGCTTACGGCGCCAATGCGGCCATTCAATCCCAGTTGCAGTTCGCGCTCTCGTTCATTGGCACCCCAGTAGTTCTGGTTGTTGTAGCTGGCATTGAGTGAGTAGTCATCGGATATGCGCTGATTTAGCGCGATTTCCAGACGGTTGCGCTTGTTGTGGTAGCGCTGGCTTTGGATCAGATGCTGCCGCGATAGCGTCCACGGCGCTGCGTGATCGGGGTATTCAATCTGCTCGTCGTAGCTGGCTTCGTAATAGCCGTGGCGCCATTGCGCGCGCTCCGCGGAAGCATCGCTGAAGTCGTAGTAGCCAGAGGTGGAGTAGCGATGGCCGACCAGTCGGAACTCGGTGCCATGTGCATTCAGTGACTTGGAGTACAGGAAGCGATAGCTCTGGCCGTTGCTGACCTTGCCCTGGGCAAGGTGGGTGCGGGCGTGGATGACATCGATGGAGGCCGAACCAAACTTGCCCAGGCTCTGGGCCGCACCAACCGCCAAAGCGCTGTAGTTGGTGGACAACAACATGCCGGCATACGGTGTGGTGTCCGATGCCAGTCCGCGTGCTGCGGTAGCCTGCACAAAACGCGGCTGGTAGCGGTCGTAGCCACTGCGCAGTTCGCCGCCGCTGAATTCGTAGTGCACCAGGCCCGGTCGCAGCATGGTTTCGACCGCGGAAAAGGATTGCTTGTAACGTTGCAGCGAACCGTCGGCTTCGACAATGGAGACATCCAGTTCGCCACTCAGACGATTGGGCACGATATCGTCGATCTGGAAGGCACCCGGGGCCACGTTCAATGCATAGATGAGGCTCCCGTCCTGGCGGATTTCCACACGCGCATTGCTGGCGGCGATGCCGCGCACCACGGGGGCATAGCTGCGCTGGCTGTAAGGCAGCATCTCATCGTCGTTGGACATCTGTGCGCCGCGAAAGCGTACGCTGTCAAAGACCCCATGTGCGGTATAGGTATCACCAAGCGTCAACCTGCTGTGTGAGGATCCTAGATCGGTCTCGGCACGGAAGCCCTGTGTTGTCCAGTGCGTTCGGCTGTCATTGTTTGATCGGTTGGCACTGGCGGTATGGCGGAAGCGCCACATGCCTGCATTGAGCGTGCTGTTGATCGATGCAAAAAAGTAGTCATCGCGGCGCTGCTGCTTGTGGTCATTGTGCGCGCCATTGAGTGCGTAGTCGACCAGCAGCGCGTTGATACCCTGGTCGCGCAGCGCCTTTGGAATATGTCCGCGCGGCAGGTTGAGCAGGTGCACCTGGGGCACACGTAGATCCAGACGCTGCTGGTTGCCGTTGTAGCTGACGCGTGCATCAGGAATGGAATGGGCAAGTACAAGGCAGTCAGGTGGGTCGCCTGCATCACTCTCCACATCCTCCAGGCGGATGCCCCACTGCTCGAGGCGGCCGCGCGAAAGGCAGGGTTCGGTCTGACCGGACGGGGACGTCGCAAACACGATTTCTTCGCGAGCCACCTCATTGCCATTGAGATAGATGGCGAATGGATAGGTGCCGGGCAGGATTGCGCCGGGGCGGGATAACGCGGCGACATCCGCTTGGCTGCTGCCGGCGCGCAGAAAATCCATATTGAAGTTTGCTGCAGCAACTGCACTGCCGATGGTGAATGCATTGAGGGCAACCGCCAGTGGTGCCAAGCGAGGGGCAGCACTTCCCCGCCGCGGCGTTACACGGATTCTGCGAAGCATGAAGGAAATCGCGAAGTGGATCGGAGTTTGGCTCAGGACCGGAATGGCACATCGTTGACTTCGCTGATGCCGCCGTAGTCGTTGATGTAGCCAAAGCGCAACGAGCGGGCGTCGCCAAGGTCGAGCTTTGACAGCGGCACGGAGAGCGTCTGGCCGGGCGCGACCATGTCCAGCTCGATATCGTTGCCGATGCCCGCGGTTGCCCGACCTTGCAGATGCGAGAAGGTGATGTGCATCGGGCTGTTGTTGCAGACCTCCAAGCGTTGGCCGTCCGTGCGCCACTGCAATTTGCGCGCGGCTTCATCCAGCGTCTGGTCGAGGCCAAGCGGCCGATAGAACAGCTTGATGCGGGTACGGATGGCAACCTGCAGAACGTTGTCGGCTTCGGCAGTGGGTGGAATCTCCTGCACATTGATCCACAACAGTGACTCCTTGTCGTCTGGAAGCCCGCTGCCAGCGTAGATCGTTCGGACGACCGCCTGTTCGCCTGGCGCCAACTGCATCAGCGGTGGCGTGATGACCATTGGCAGGTCCTTGGGGACTGCGGAGTCGTCTCCTTCGTCCAGCCAGGTCTGGACCATATAAGGAAGACTGCTTTTGTTGGAAAGCGTCATCGCGGCAGACGCGGATTTTGCGTCATAGATGACGCGCGTGGTCTGCACTTGCACCGCTGCCTGGGCAGCATGGGGTGAGGACAGGCAGAGCATCATGGCCAGGGCGATGCACCAGCTCATCGGCGGGCAGTTGGAGGCGTGCATGAAAGTCATCGGGCTTGCTTTGGGGTTCGGTGATGGGCGAGCGCTCACGCGGATAAGCCGCGGGGCTGCCAACGACAACGCGTCGTCAGCCCCGCGGACAGCATCAGCGGTACTCGATGGAGAACGTCGAGTTCGCGTCGGCGATGCCGGCACCGACGTCCTTCTCGAAGGACTTGTAGCGCGCCTTCAAATTGACGGTTGCCTTGCCGGTGGCGGCAACGGTGACCAGCGCCGGGTCCACCAGATCCTGATTGATCGGGAAAACCTTGTCGTTGTTGTCCAGGATCTCAATGCCAATGCCGGTTGCCTTGCTCACCGCAAGCAGTTCCGGATGGCCGGCTGGCGTGGTGCCGTCAAAGCGCAGCGTGTAGGTGCCTGCTTCGCAGTTTTCCATGTCGATATTGAAGCTCTTGGGCGCGGAAACATCGCCAGCTTCCTTGAATAGGGTGGTCGGGAAGGTGCCGATGGTGACGGTCTGGTCGACGCTGGCCGTGGTTACGTCGCAGGTGGATTGGACGATCTCGCCCTTGAAGGTGATTGAACCTGATGCTGCTTGTGCTGCAGGTGCCATCAGGCAGGACAGTGCAAGCGCCAATGCGGCGGTTTTGGCGAGTTTGGTGTTGATAAAGGTCATTTGGGTTTCCTGTTAGTTGTGTGGGATGTCAACACTGTTTGTGCGTTTGCACCGTTGTGTTGTTTGACCGCGGCGATGCCTGCAGCGCAGTTGACGGTTGTGCAAATGGAGGTGTAACGAGGATTGCGATGCGGTGCTGGCGGTACTCGTAGGTCGGCGATGCAGACGCGGTGGTTGGGTCATGCGGTGTTCTGCACGAGCGGTTGGGAGGAACTCACTCCAGGTGGTGCGAGCAAGCGCGGTGGTGAAACAACTGTGTGGTGAAGCAAAGGCCGGTGCCGGTGGCCAGCTCGCTGTTGCCGGATCGGCGCAACGCACTACCTGCGCTATCGCGCTGGTTGGCGATGAAATGGCAGGTTTGTTCAGCCAGAACGACAGCAGGTTGAGTAGCGGTTGCGCGGCGCTGATCGTCAACTCATGATGGAGTTGGATTTGCGTGGTGCATGCTGTTCAGCGCAAATGCTCGGCAATTCGAATGTTGGCCTTGTGCGCTTGCGGAGCGTCTGGCCGAAGCAAGGAGGAGCTATGCCTGGCTTGGAGCTGCCAGCGAGGGTGACAGTGGATACTCCGGCCGTGCATTGAATGTTTGTGATTGATGGTGCTGATATGCCTTGAAGCTTCGAATCGAGCCGGAAATGTTATGTTGCTGGGCTGATCCAGGCTGTAGGTATTCCCCAGAGTGTGGGCGGCGATAAGTGATGATGCAGCGGGGAATTTGCGCTGATCTCTTTCTGAGTCGCCCTTGGAATACTTTTGAATGCCAGTGTTGATGGCGGGTACAGCAAAGCATCCACATTCAGGTGCGTGGGAAATCGTGAAGCAGACTTGAGTGCAGTGTCGCCCTGGTTGGAGATGAATAGGCACTGCAGGGTGCGGATACTGGAATGGAGGTATGGCTCGGAAGCGAGCCAATCCGCTATGTTGTGGTTGAGCGATGCGTTGCGCGCTACCTGTGCGATTGCAAGCTCTCCTCTCCCTGCTCGGGTTGCGTTGCGCTGGATTGTGATCTCTGTCAGCAGAAGCGCGCTTGCGTATCTGTGTGCCAGCGGATGTTGGACGCCATTGCGATGTGTCACTTCGATGTAATCGTTTTCCTTCGGCACGACGTGCACACCGTTTTCACTTCAGCGATGCCCGCTGTACTGCATGATGTTGCTGCGTGATGGGTGGAGGCAATGCATCAGGGGGAAGTGCAATGCTTTGGGACGAGGCTGTTGGGCCGTCACCAGGGAGGGCGCGATTGGCGGATCTATATGTGCAGTTGCAGGCTGTGTTGGACGCACTGCCGCAGATGGCTGCGATGGTTCACGATGGCGTGCCTGTGCAGGCCAATCTGCGCTGGCGTGAGTTCTTCGGCAATGATGCAGCGCTTGGCAGTTCACGTGATTGGCTTGAGCGTGTGCATGCCGATGAGCGTGCGCTGGCGATAGCGGGCTGGCGTGAGTTTCTGCTGCATGGGCATGCGCCTGCATTTGAATGCCGTCTGCAGGACGAAGCCGGCATCGAACATTGGTTCGAGGTGCGGCTGGGAAGCCCCGCTGCGGAGGTTCCGTTGCAGGCAGTGACGATGACGGATATCAGCGCCAGGCGTCGCCTGCGTCATTCTCTGGAACAGAGCCTGGATCTGCAGGACCGGATGCTGGATGCCAGCATGGACTGCATCCAGGTGATAAACACCGATGGCTCGGTGCGGCATATGAATCGATCGGGCTGCGTGGCGTTCGGGCTGCCGCAGGACGAGCGCAGGTTCGGAATGCAATGGACAGATCTATTACCTGCTGCTTTTCGCAACAAAGGACGGCGCGCGTTGGCTCAGGCCGCAAGCGGGCGAGCGGCGCGCTTTGCCGGCCAGACCGGCAGCGAAGGCGCGCCTACGCAGTTCTGGGACAACGTCCTCACCCCGATGTTTGACGGGCAAGGGCAGGTGAACGGCATCCTGTGCGTCTCGCGTGATGTCAGCCGGCAGCAGCATGCAGAACGGCGGCTGCGTATCGCCTGCGAGATCGATGAGTTGACCGGCTTGCCAAATCGGCGCTCGTTCAATCGCAGGCTGCGGCTCAGCTTGCAGCGTCAGCGCGAGTGCAATGGCACCCTGGGATTGATGATCATCGATCTGGACCATTTCAAGCACGTCAACGACACGCTGGGGCATTCGGCTGGCGATCATCTGCTGCGAGTGCTGGCCAAGCGGGTTGCCGCGCATGTTTCCGACACGACCCTGGTCACGCGCCTGGGTGGCGATGAGTTCGCGGTGGTGCTGGAGGACATTGCCGGTGAGGTCGAGTTGCTGCAGGTTGCCGAAGGCATCAGTTTGCTGGCGGAAAGCTCGGTGACCTATGCAGGGCAGGTGATCAACACCGGGATGAGTATTGGCTGCGCCATGTATCCACGCGATGCCTGTGATCCGGCGGAGCTGTTGAAAGCAGCCGATACCGCATTGAATGATCTCAAGGCCAATGGACGTGGGGGAGTGCGTTTGTACAGCCGTCGGTTGATGGCCATTGCCGAGCTGGCGGCGAACCAGCGACTGATGGCACGACAATTGGTGCGCGATGGTGGCGTGGTACCGCACTACCAGCCGAAGGTGAATCTGCAGGACGGCCGCGTGGTGGGATACGAGGCGTTGCTGCGTTGGCCTTGCGCCGAAGACAAGCGCATGGGCGACGATTGCCAACTGGACGAGGCATTTCGCGACTACGATCTGGCATCGCGCTTGGCGGAGTCCATGCATCTGCAGGTATTGGCTGATATCTGTGCCTGGCAGGCGCAGGGTCTGGAGGTGCCACCTATCGCGATCAATGCCGCACCGGTGGAGTTTCTGCGTGATGACTTTGCCGAAATCCTGCTGGAGAAGTTGCAGCGCTTCGATGTTGACCCGGTGTTGATCGAGTTGGAGGTCACCGAGCAGGTGCTGACCGACCGCGGCTCCGCATTTGTCGCCCGTGCTTTGGGCTTGTTGAAGGACGCAGGCATGCGCATCGCACTGGACGATTTTGGTACCGGGCATTCCTCATTGGCACACCTGCGCGATTACCCGATTGATGTGCTCAAGATCGATCGCAGCTTCGTCGCGCGCATGGTGGATGAGCCATCGATCCGCGCGATAGTCGAAGCGGTCGGCAAGCTTGGGCCGAGCCTGCGCCTTGATCTGGTGGCCGAGGGGGTGGAGAACGCCAGCCAACGGCAGATCCTGATCGAGGCTGGTTACCGGATTGGCCAGGGCTTCCTGTACGACCGCGCGGTCGACGCTGCGCAGGTGGCGCAGCGCTTGCAGGGGCCGCGGAAGATGTCGACGGCTTGAGGCTCAATCGGCTTGGTTGTGTTGCGCTTCCACCAGCCGCAGCCAGGCCTGCGCCGCAGCGGACAGATAGCCGCCACGACGCCAGGCCAGGACCATTTTCCAGTCCAGTTCCGGCTCATCCAGCGGCACGAGCACGACATCCGCACGTGGGCGTGCGTTGGCGATCATGCGCGGCAGCAGGGCCACGCCCAAACCGGCTGCGACCAGTGCGACGATGAAGTCCGGTTGGCCGCTGCGGGTGACCTCGCGCGGGCTGAAGCCGCGAGCCTGGCAGGCCTGGATGATGTGGCGATTCAGCAGGAAGCCCTTCTCGAACAGCACAAAGGGGACGTCGGCCAAGTCCTGCAGCTGCAGGCTGGCCGAACCTGCCAATGAATGCTGGCGGGGTAGCAGCGCTACCAGCGGCTCGGTGCGCACCGGTTGCCAGTCCAGATCATCGGCGACCGGCAGCAGACTGGCAGCCAGTTCGATTTCACCGGCACGCAGGCTCTCCTCAAGTGCCTCGCTGCCGCGTTCGAGCACGCGCAAGTCGATCTGCGGGTAGAGCTGGCGGAAGCGAGCAAACACTGGTGCGAACAGGATGTCGCTGCCGAGCGAAGCCAGGCCAAGGTGCAGCTCGCCACGTTGCAGATCGCGCAGCTCTTCCAGTTCGCGCAGCATGTCTTCGCGCTCACCGAGCAGGGCCAGGGCGCGTCGATAGACGATCTGCCCAGCCGGGGTCAGCCGTACCCCATTGCGGGAGCGTTGCAGCAGCACCTCACCCAGTTCATCCTCCAACTGGCGTACCGCCTTGCTGATGGTTGGCTGGGTCGCGAACACAGCCTCGGCGGCCGCAGAGAAGCCGTCATGGCGGACCACTTCCACCAACATGCGTAGCTGTCTGATATCCATTCTTGAATGGAATCCTGTGGATTCAATCAATTCATTTTATTAATGGATAAGCCCGGCGTACATAGGGGGAATGGAAACCTTGATGTCGTCTTTGCGTCGCGGCCAACTAGGACTGCGACGAGGGTTGCGCCGTAGCGCTGGCTTGCAGATCGGCGTGCTGGTGCTGATATGGCTGCTGGTGCAAACGCTTGTACAGCGTTTGGGTGTTCCGGTGCCCGCCGGCATCGTTGGCTTGTTGGTGCTGCTGCTGGCCTTCGCCATGCGCTGGTTGTCGCCGCGCTCGTTCGCGCGTGGTGCGCAGTGGCTGCTGGCGGAAATGCTGTTGTTCTTCGTGCCGGCGGCAATGATCCTGCTCGACAACCGGCAGATGTTCGGTTGGCTTGGCCTGAAGCTGTTGCTGGTGGTGGTGGCCGGCACCTTGCTGGTGATGGCAAGCACGGCGGTGACCGTCGAACTGTTGCTGCGGTGGAGCCTTCGTCATGAAGGTTGAGGCGCTGATCCAGCAGTCGGGGCAATTGATGTGGCCGGTGTTCTGGGCGGTGCTGACGGTGGCGGTCTACCTGCTGGCCAAAAAGCTGTATCTGCGTAGCGGCTGCGCCTGGGCGTCACCCCTGATCATTGTGCCGCTGGTCTTGCTCGGCCTGGCCTTGTTGTTGCATGCCAACTATCACGACTATCTGCGTGGCACGCATTGGCTGGTGGCAATGCTGGGGCCGGTGACCGTGGCGTTTGCGGTGCCGATCCATCAGCAGCGGGCGTTGATCGCACGCCACTGGAAGGTGTTGGGTGCAGGTGTGTTGGTCGGTAGCGGGGTGGCGATCGTCGCTGCGTGGGCGATGGCCACGGCCCTGCACCTGTCGCCGGAGCTGCGCCTGAGCCTGGCGCCGCGCTCGGTCACCACACCATTCGCCATGGATGTATCCGGGCGCATCGGTGGCATCCCTGAGTTGACCGCAGTGTTTGTGATCATCACTGGCGTCTGCGGTTCGCTATGCGGGCAGCTGCTGCTCAAGCTGCTGCCGGTGCGCAGCGCGATGGCGCGTGGTGCGCTGTTTGGCATGGGCGCACACGGCATGGGCGTGGCCAAGGCGCGCGAATTGGGCGAAAGCGAGGGCGCAATCGCCGGACTGGTGATGGTAATGGCCGGGGTGTTGAACGTGGCCGTAGCACCGCTGCTGGTGATGTTGCTACAGGGCTGAAGCTCGCGGAGCGTTGATCAGGCTGGGGTGTCGCCGGCCCGGGCGTTCTGCAGGGTGTCTTGCCGACGCGCCAACACCGCCTCGCGGTGGGCGATATAGGCGTTGGCAGCGAGGATGATCAGGGCGCCGATCACCGTCCAGCGGTCCAGTGTTTCACCGAACAACAGCCAACCCATGACTACCACCAAGGGCAACTGGGTGAAGCTGATCGGGGTGAGCGCCGACACTTCGCCCAGCTTGAGCGCGCGGGTCCATAGCAGCTGCCCAAGCGTGCCCATCACGCCGGTAGCCACCAACCACAGCCAGGCGATGCCGGTTGGCCAGACCCAGACGAATAGTGCCGGGAGCAGCGACAACGGCACCCAGAACACATAGGTGTAGAACACCACGGTGTCCGGGCTGTCGATGCGGGTGAGTTGTTTGATCTGGATCGCGACCAATGCACTGAGCACCGCGGCCATCACCGCGATCAGGCTGCCAAGCTCGAAGCTGTGCGCGCCCGGGCGCACGATCACCAGCACGCCGATGAAGCCGACGATCACCGCGGCCCAGCGGCGGAAGCGGACCTTCTCGCCCAGCCACAGCACCGCGGCGATGGTGACAAACAAGGGCGTTGAGTAGGACAGGGAGATGGCCTGCGACAGTGGCAGGTGGCCGATGGCCCAGAAGCCGCACAGCATCGAGGCCAGGCCAATTGCGCTGCGCAGGAAATAGCGCGGCATCTGCTGCGTGCGCAGTGACGCATGGCCGGGCCGCAGCAACATCGGCAGCAGCGCCAGCAGACCGAAGCTGTTGCGGAAGAATGCTACTTCCTGGGTGGGAACGTAGGCGGTGGCCAGGCGGATGGCGATGGCCATCAGGCCGAAGGCCATGGCGCTGCCGAACATCAGCAGGGCAGCGCGCATTGCGGTGGAACGGGGTGCAGCCAAGGCAGTGTTCACCAGCGGGCGCCGACCAACCTGGGCTCGGGTTCAATGGGCACGCCGAACGTTTCCAGCACGGCCGCTGACACGCGACGTGCAAATGCCAGCAACTCGGCGCCGGTAGCATTGCCGTGGTTGACCAATACCAGGGCGTGATTGGGCGAGACGCCGGCGTCACCGTCGCGTTGGCCCTTGAAGCCGGCTTTCTCGATCATCCACGCCGCCGATACCTTGCGGTTGCTGTCGTCGCTGCCCGGGAACACCGGCAGTTCCGGGTAGTGCTGTAGCAGTACGTTGATCTGCTCCAGCGGCAGGATCGGATTCTTGAAGAAGCTGCCGGCATTGCCGAGTACATCGGGGTCAGGCAGTTTGCGTTGACGAATGGAGATGACCGCATTGGCGACGTCGGCCGAGACCGGGAATTCGATTCCCATCGTCTGCAGTTCCTCGCGGATACCGGCATAGTCCAGTTGCAGCTCATGCAGCAGTGGCAGGCGGAACTCGACGGCGGTGATCAGGTAGCGATCAGCCTCGTGCTTGAACAGACTGTCGCGGTAGCTGAAGCGGCAGGCTTCCTGGTCCAGGCGCACCCAGACCTGATCCTGCCGATCCCAGGCCTCGACGACCTGGATGAACTCACCGACCTGGGCGCCATAGGCACCGATGTTCTGGATTGGCGCGGCGCCGACGGTGCCGGGAATCAGTGCCAGGTTCTCAAGCCCGGACAGGCCCTCGTTCAAGGACCACATCACCAGCTCGTGCCAGATCACGCCAGCGCCCGCGCGGACGATGGTGTGGTCAGCGCGGTGTTCCAAGGCGCTGATCTCGCGGTTGTCGAACACCAGCACCACATCTTCAGGATCGGCGGCCAATAGCACATTGCTGCCGCTGCCAAGTACCAGCAGGTCGGCCTCGCCGATGGCGGCCAGTGCTTCAGGCAGGGCGATGGGATCGGCGATACGCAGCATGCGCGGTGCATGGGCGTCGACATGGAAGGTGTTGAGGTGACGCAGTGGAGCGTTCTCGGTCAGCGACCAAGCAGGGGCGGCATTCGTCATAGCGGTGCGACGGCGCCTCCTGACGGTGACTCACGACGGCGACGGATGGCATTCACGCAGTCGCCGATCAGGCTTGGGCCTTGGAAGATCAACCCGCTATAGCACTGCACCAGCGCTGCACCGGCTGCCATCTTGGCAACGGCGTCGGCGCCGGAACTGATGCCGCCGACACCGATCAAGGGCACCGACTCGGGCAGGCGGGCACGAAGGCGACGCAACACCAGGGTGGATTGGCCGAGCAAGGGCGCGCCGGACAGACCACCGATTTCCTTGGAGCGTGGGTCGGATTCGACTGCGGTGCGCGCAATGGTGGTGTTGGTGGCGATGACGCCATCCACGCCCAGCTCGCCCAATACACGTGCAGCGGCATCGATGTCGCGATCGCTCAGGTCCGGTGCCACCTTGACCAGCATCGGCACGCGCTTGCCATGCTTTGCCGCCAGTTGCTCCTGTGCCTCGCGCAGGCCGGCAACCAGCCGCCGCAATGCCTGCTCTTCCTGCAGCTCGCGCAGGCCGGCGGTATTGGGCGAGGAGATGTTGACGGTGATGTAGTCGGCCAGCGGATAGACCTTTTCCATGCAGATCAGGTAATCGGACAGCGCGTCTTCGTTGGGCGTGTCCTTGTTTTTGCCGATGTTGATGCCGAGCGGGCCGGGGCGGTGCTTGACCGCTTCCACGTTCTTCACCAGTGCATCCACGCCGAGGTTGTTGAACCCCATGCGGTTGATGATGGCGTTGTGCTGCGGCAGGCGGAACAGACGCGGCTTGGGGCTGCCTTCTTGCGGGCGCGGGGTGATGGTGCCGATCTCGACATAGCCGAAGCCCAGCGCAAACAAGGCTTCGATGTGCTCGCCGTTCTTGTCCAGGCCAGCGGCCAGACCCACCGGGTTGGGAAAGCTCAGGCCGAACGCCGTGGTGGGAAGCGGCTTGATGCGGCCAGCAATCAGCGGCGTGGTGCCAGTGCGCCAAGCTAGATCCAGCGCGGACAGGCCCAGGCCGTGCGCGCGCTCGGCATCAAGGGTGAACAGGAAGGGACGGGCAATGGAATACATAAGCTCAGTTCAGCGTGCCAACAAAGGCGCGGGTTTGGTATTCAAAGGCAACCTTGCCATCGACCGCATGCGCATCAAACAGGCGCTGCAGGGCCTCCAGCATCGGGGCGTGACGTTCGTGGCCAGCTTGCGGCGCGTAAGAGGAGGACAGCAGCCGGCCACGCAGGCCGTCGTAGTCCAGGTACTGCACATTCGGCAGCTGGACCAGGCCGCGCAGTCCTGCGCCGAACCAGTTGCGCATGGTCTGGTCGTCCTGGTAGCGCTCGGCGACTTCGGTGTAATCGGTGCCGTAGTCCAGCAGCAACTGCTCGTAGCCGGCCAGGAACGGCGAGGCGTCGAGCAGGCGCGAGTTCCAGTACACCAGGGCCAGGCCACCCGGACGCAGGATGCGCATCCATTCGCGGCGTACGGCGTTGGTATCGAACCAGTGGAAAGCCTGCGCGGCCGCGACCAGATCTACGCTGTGGTCGGCCAGGGTGGTGGCCTCGGCGGTGCCGGCGACGGGTTGGAATTGGGGATATTTTGGCAGCAACCACTGTTCGGCAGCAGTACGCATGGCGGCATTGGGCTCAACCGCGATCAGCGGATGGCCAGCTGCCAGAAATAATTCGCTGGAAATGCCGGTGCCGGCGCCGATATCGGCGACCAGGGCAGAGCGGGGTAGGCCGATATCGCGGTGCAGCCATTCCAGCAGCGTGGACGGGTAGCCAGGGCGATAGCGCACATAGTCCGCTACCCGGCTGCTGAAACGTTGGGTTGAATCGGATTGCCCCATGCCGGCCTCAGGAGTTCATCGCAGCAAGGCCAGCCAAGCCGCCGAAGAACACCAGGATGGCAATGAAGAAGATGATGCCGATCAGCCACAACGCGGTAGCCAGCCAGCCCAGCACCAGTCCAGCCACAGCCAAGCCGTCACCTTCCAGTTGCCCATTGCTGCGGCGTATTTCGCCGCGTGCCATATGCCCGAAGATGATGGCGCAGATGCTGCCGATGGCGGGCAACAGGGTCCAGCCGAGGATGCCGGCAACCAGGCTGATCACGGCGTAGCTACTGGTCTGGCGGGGTGCAGGAATGCTCATCGGGAACTCCGTTTCAGCGAATTAAGCCCCTCTCCCGCGCGCGGGAGAGGGGTTGGGGTGAGGGGAAGCTTTTCAGCCAAGCACTCTCCCACTTCAACACCCCGGCCAAGGCCGGGGCAGTCACCATCAAAGATCGAACTTGATGCCCTGGGCCAGCGGCAGCGAGTCGGAGTAGTTGATGGTGTTGGTCTGGCGACGCATATAAACCTTCCACGCATCCGAACCGGACTCGCGGCCACCGCCGGTGTCCTTCTCACCACCGAAGGCGCCACCGATCTCGGCACCGGACGTACCGATGTTGATGTTGGCAATGCCGCAGTCGCTGCCGGCAGCCGACAGGAACTTTTCGGCGGTCTTCAGATTCTGGGTGAAGATCGACGAGGACAGGCCCTGCGGCACGCCGTTCTGCATGTCGATGGCTTCGTCCAGGTTGCTGTACTTCATCACGTACAGGATCGGCGCGAAGGTCTCGTGCTGGACGATTTCATCGCTGTTCTTCAGGCCGGTGACAATCGCCGGCAACACGAAGTTGCCTGCGCGATCGATGGCGGTGCCGCCGGTTTCGACGGTGCCGCCAGCAGCCTTGGCTTTGGCGATGGAGCCGAGGAACTGCTGCACGGCTTCCGGGCTGTTCAACGGGCCCATCAGGTTGGCGGCATCGGTAGGGTCGCCGATCTTGCCTTCGACCTGCTTGTAGGCCTTGATCAGCGTGGCCAGCACGTTGTCGTAGATGGATTCATGCACGATCAGGCGGCGGGTGGTGGTGCAGCGCTGGCCGGCAGTGCCGACGGCGCCGAACACGATGCCCGGCACGGCCAGCTTCTGGTCGGCGGTCTCGTCCATGATGATGGCGTTGTTGCCGCCCAGTTCCAGCAGGCAGCGGCCCAGGCGCTGGGCAACCTTCTGGTTGACGGTGCGGCCGACCTGGGTGGAACCGGTGAACGAGATCAGCGGCACGCGGCGATCGTCGACCATCTTCTCCGACAGCGCGGTTCCGGCATCGTTGATCAGGAAGAACAGGTTCGGGAAACCAGCACCTTCGAGCGCCTCATTGCAGATCTTCATCGTTGCAATGGCGGTCAGCGGGGTCTTGTTGGACGGTTTCCAGATGCAGATATCGCCACAGATGGCAGCCAAAAACGCGTTCCAGCTCCACACCGCGACCGGGAAGTTGAAGGCCGAGATGATGCCGACCAGACCCAGCGGGTGGTACTGCTCGTACATGCGGTGACCGGGACGCTCGGAATGCATGGTGTAGCCGTACAGCATGCGGCTCTGGCCCAAGGCGAAGTCGGCGATGTCGATCATCTCCTGCACTTCACCGTCGCCTTCCGGCTTGGACTTGCCCATTTCCAGTGCAACCAGCGAGCCCAGCGCGTCCTTGTGCTTGCGCAGTGCTTCACCGCACAGGCGCACGGCTTCGCCGCGGCGCGGTGCCGGGGTGGTGCGCCAAACCTTGTAGGCTTCCTGCGCGCGGGCGATGACGATCTCGTAATCAGCCTCGGTCGTCGCCTGGACCTCGGCGATCACTTCGCCAGTGGTCGGGTTCTGCGGCTTGAGGACGCCCGCGCCGGTGGCGGCGGACCATTCCCCGTTGCCCATGTAGGTGCCAGCGTTGGTGGCATCCAGAGCCAAGGCCTTGAGCAGCTCGGAAGACATTCAAACTCCTGTTTCTTAACGTGATTTTGGCGCCGTCGGAAACTGCGGGTGGGGGCGACGGAGTGAGTACCACATAGTATCAGAGTGAACCGATTGGCCCCGTGCGGCGAGGTCTGGTCGATGGGATAGGCTGTCCCGGCTCCACGGACTGTGCTGATGGCGTGCGTTGGCTCGGCCTTGACCGCAAACCCTGTCGCTGGCGGCCGTTTTCGGCCATATTCGCCACCCTTGATAGGGGTTTCCCCGGCTTGAACAGGATAGACAGATGAACGTGACGATTTCGGACGGGGTAGTGGTTGGCAACAAGCTGCCCTTCGTGCTGTTTGGTGGGCTGAATGTGCTGGAGGATCTGGACTCCACCCTCTACGCCGCCGAGCGTTACGTGGAGGTAACCCGCAAGCTGGGTATCCCGTACGTGTTCAAGGCCTCCTTCGACAAGGCCAACCGCTCCTCGATCACCTCCTTCCGTGGTGTTGGTCTGGAAGAAGGGCTGCGGATCTTCGAGCAGGTCAAGCAGCGCTTCGGCGTGCCGGTGATCACCGACGTGCATGAAGTGGCACAGGCCGCGCCGGTCGCTGAAGTGGTGGACGTGCTGCAGATCCCGGCCTTTCTGGCGCGGCAGACCGATCTGGTGACTGCCATTGCCCGCACTGGCCGCGCGGTCAACATCAAGAAGCCGCAGTTCCTCAGCCCGACCCAGATCAAGCACATCGTCAGCAAGATCCGCGAGGCGGGCAACGAGCAGATCATCCTGTGCGAGCGTGGCGCCCAGTTCGGCTACGACAACCTGGTCGTGGACATGCTCGGCTTCCGCGAGATGATCGAAGCCACCGGCGGCCTGCCGGCGATCTTCGACGTCACCCACAGCCTGCAGCGTCGTGATGCTGGCAGCGAGGCCTCCGGCGGCCGTCGTCGTCAGGTCGTCGAACTGGCCCGTGCCGGCATGGCAGTCGGCATTGCTGGCTTGTTCCTGGAGGCGCATCCGGACCCGGACAACGCGCGCTGTGATGGCCCCAGCGCCTTGCCGTTGGATGTCTTGGAGCCGTTCCTGGCGCAGATCAAGGCACTGGACGACATGGTCAAGGCGTTCCCGGTGCTGGATATCGTCTGATCTGAGGCGCGGCTGTGGTCGGCTGCCGACTTGGCAGCCGGTTGTTTGAACTCGGTTCGCGGCGGTGCGTAGGCGACGAGCCTTGGTCGAAGGGCTAGGTGTCATGCAGCCGCGGGTTGGATGTCGCAGGCTTCGGGTCACCGCATCGCGCGCTGCCAGAGTTCTGGTCATGATGCCTGGCGTGGTGCATTGCCGAGCTCCGTCGCTCTGCGATGCACCCCAGCCCTGCAAGTCCGGGCTAGTTCTGGCCCGGAAACCAGCTCGGTGGTGCGCGATGCCAGCGCCACGCGCTTTCGATGATGGGAGCCAGCTCGGTCCATTGCGGCTGCCAACCGAGCTGCTCGCGCGCCTTTTTGCTGGACGCGACCAGGCTGGCAGGGTCACCCGCACGCCGTGGCGCGATCTCGTAAGGGATGGTCTTGCCAACGACTGATGCAGCGGCGGCAATCACTTCGTGTACGGAGAAGCCTTGGCCATTGCCGAGATTGAATGCATGCGCGCCTTCATGTCCATCCATGAAGTCCAAGGCCAGTGCATGCGCCTGGGCAAGATCCTGTACATGCACGTAGTCGCGCACACAGGTGCCATCGATGGTGGCGTAATCATCGCCAAAAATTTTCAGCGGAGGGCCATCGGTCAGCGCGGCGCGCAACACGTTGGGAATGAGATGGGTCTCGCAAGCATGAGCCTCGCCAATGCCGTGCTCGGGCAGGGCGCCGGCTGCGTTGAAGTAACGCAACGCGACTGAGCGCAGACCGTAGGCGGTGGCAGCATCGGCAAAGAAGCGCTCGGCCATCAACTTGCTGGCACCGTACGGATTGATCGGAGCTTTCGGATGGTCCTCATCGATGACGTCGTGGACGGGATTGCCGAAAATCGCGGCCGTCGAGGAGAACACCAGTTGATTGACATCATGGCGACGCATGGCCTCCAGCAGATTAAGCGTGCCGGTGACATTGTTGGCGTAGTACTCGTAGGGCTTGGCTACCGATTCGCCAACGAGCGAGCGAGCGCAGAAGTGCATGACGGCGTCGAAGCGGTGGGTTTTGAAGGCGCGTTCCAGGGAGGCAGGATCCAGCAGGTCGGCGCGGATGAATTCACCCCAGTGCACCGCGCCCGCATGCCCGGTTGATAGGTTGTCGAGTACGGTAACAGTGTGGCCGTGCTCTGAAGCCCACTGTGCCATATGGCTGCCGATGTAGCCTGCGCCGCCGCAGATGAGGAGATTTTTCATAATTTCTTCTAAGTTCAATCGGGCCAGCAAAGCGCGGTCGTAGCTCAGGGCCAGGAAGTGGGAATTTGAGTTTGGGAACTCAAGATACCTTGATGCCTGTAACTTTCCGCGTCAAAAGCCCCCTGACTTTGGCGAAGATATCTTCACCCTCAAGATTGACAACAGCTAAGTGACAAATCCTATGAGAGGGTATGTTGTGCTCAACCCATACGTTGAGTAAGCGTTCGGCGAGAAAGCCGAATACACGCTTCTGATAGGGCCCGTACTGCTTCCATGGGATATCGCTTTCCAGTGCGAGGAGGATGTCGAAAAGCCAAGTGCAGTAAGCATGGAACTCTGCTGATCGCATGGCGAACATGTTGAATAGCGATAGCTTGGTCCGCGCCATTACTCGGTCGAATGCTGGCCCGTATTCTGGATGGCGTTCGAGAAGTGTGCGTTCAAGCGCGATCAGGTCTTCAGGATGGTGTGCGTTTTGATAGTGCTTGCGAACGGTTTCGATCCAGTAGTTGCGCTTCTTGGATAGCACTACATCATGGTTCTCCAGTAATGCAGTGATTTCGCTGGAGCTGGCAACGGAGTGCCCGAGGATGGCCTCGCAAGCTGCTCCGCCGCGGAAGTGACGACGGTAGTGCGACAAGCCGTAGATGTCGGCGACTACGTTTTTCCACAGCCAATACAAGCCTGTCAATTCGCAGAATGACCGGTTGAGTTCGGAAATGGAATCACCCGTATCGTCTCCCTGAAAGGAAAGCGCTGTTTCCGACAAGGCGCGCCCAACATGGATGGGGATGTAGCCGGGGTCGGACGGAAACACATAGTCTTTGTGTGCAGCCACCATGATAGAGACGTTATTCATTTAAATAGGGTCAGTAAAGAAGGCAGGGACGGAAACTTTGCTGCTGATGTTCTGAAGAGTAACTTCAGCAGCGTGCATCGCTTCGGCAATGGTTACGTCCATATCTAGGTATCGGTAAGTGCCTAGACGGCCAATGAAAGAAATGCCAGCCTCTGCCTTTGCCATCTCGATGTAGCGACGCAGTAGCTGCTGCTCTTCCACCAAGCGGATTGGGTAGTATGGGATGTCGTCGCTGCCGCAGGCTCGGCTGAATTCCTTGAAGGCAACAGTCTTCTCGTGGGATTCCCAGGGCGAGAAGTGTTTGTGCTCGGCGATGCGCGTGTATGGCACATTTTCATTGCCGTAGTTCATTACTGCGCAACCCTGAAGGTCGCCATCGGCGCGAATTTCCTCAAAGTCCAACGTGCGATAACCAAGTCGGCCTTCACTGAAGCCAAACCAGCCGTCGATTGGTCCGCTATAGAATACGTGGTCATATCCAATCGACCCACAGCGATCTACCGGAGTCTGCAGAGTCACAGTGATGAGGGGGTGGTCAAGCATGCGCTCGATCAATGCAGTGTAGCCTTCTCGAGGAATTCCTTGATATTTGTGGCTGAAATAGTTGTCGTTGTAGTCAAAGCGGACGGGTAGCCGCTTTAGAATGCTTGCCGGGAGCGCGCTGGGTTCAAGGCCCCACTGTTTTTTTGTGTACCCATGGAAGAACGCCCGATAAAGGTCGCGTCCAACGAAACGCAGTGCTTGCTCCTCAAATGTAGTTGGATCGGAGATGCTGGAGTCGCCAAGCGAATTGAGGAAATCCCTGGCTTGGTCAGGATTGAGAGTTTTATCGAAGAATTGATTGATCGTGTGTAGATTGATCGGTAGCGAGTACACTTTGCCATCAACTGTCGATTTTACTCGATTCACGTAAGGCAAAAACTCCCCAAATTTGGTGATGAACTTCCATACTTTTTCATTATCAGTATGGAAAATGTGCGGCCCGTACTTGTGAATCATTACACCGGTATCAACGTCCCGCTCGGTATGGCAGTTTCCAGCGACGTGGTTGCGTGAGTCTACTACGTGCGACTTGATGCCAGCGTGGGCGAGGCGATTGGCGATGGTCGCGCCGCTGAAGCCTGCGCCAATAATTAGAATATTATTCATTGGTCGCTACTCGCTGATGCGTGGATGCAAGAATTGAAAATGCCGCCGCTAGTATTGCTATCGGAAGGAGGTATTGAAAAAGAAAATATGTGCCCATGAATGTCATTGAAAATCCAGCAAAAATGGCGAAGTAGTAGAACAGGTGTGCCATGTAAGGATCGCCCTGCTTTACTAACTTTAGTCGGCGCTTGAACCACAGGAGCGTTGCGCCGAAGCATAATAGAGTTAGCGGTATCCCATACTCGACCATGAATAGAAGCGGGATGTTGTAAATATGGAATTTTCCGTTATCCAAGTATGCTTGAACCTCCCAGTTTCCATATGAAAAGCTTGGAACGTATTTGCTGGCGCCTTCGTGGTAAAGCTGGCGGCCCCAGCCCCAAATGGGTGCTTCTTGAATCATCCCAAGGGCAACAATGATGCTTGTTGAGCGCGTATTGGTAGAGGTATTCTCCATGTTGGTTATTTTTTTTATGTACTTGGTGTATAGCTCCGATTCGGCAATGACGTTGAATAGCAATGGAAGAGCTATTACTAGCGCGAAAGCCAATACGGAGACAGCGTTGCGCCAAGAGGGATTTGCTTTCCAAGCTATGGCTAGGGTTATGCCTGCCATTATGATGCCGCTGCTGGATTTGCTGATCACCAGGAACGTAATTATGAGTGCTAATTGGATGGATGCTCCCTTTTGGCGATCCTTAAGTGCCGCCAATGTGAATGGGATGTAGATAGTTGCAAATGCCAGCATTAAGTTTGGCGTTTCTTCGAACGTCCCGTTTATGCGAAGCTCGGTGGTGGCGTAGGATCCTTCTCGATAGAAGAAGTGTACGTCTGATTTTGCCGTAATGAAGGGATCCCATCGCGCCTCGTATATAGGTGCTAGAAGGTTGTTGAGTGCAGCTGCTGCTGGAGATCCGTATGCAGCAAATGCTTGGATTATAAAAAAAGGTAGCAGTATCCAGAAGGAGATCTGTATGCTGCTAATTAGAGCGTTCCGGTTCGCGTGATAGTTCCGTCGAAATTTATCCGAAAGGACCTTGAACAGGAGGTTGAACAGTAGTATCGGCAAGGCAACGCCGATGCATGCTGATAGCATTGCGGCGGCGTTTGTCTGTGTGCCCCTCAGTAATATTGCGATTATTTGCTGAAAGGAAAATATGAAAATAATTAAAAAAAATATTGGGCCGGGAAACGCTCGACTAGGGTTTCTAATGGCTAGCTGAAACCATAAGGCTACAACGTACCAGGAAGCAAGAATCTGGCCTTGCGAGAATGGAATGAAAGTGAGTAATTTTTTTTGTGCGAGGATTATCGGAAAAAGTAGTTTTAGCCCAATTCTGGTGATGCGCATGTGCTCTTCTATCGCGGTCGAGTTTATTGAGTCACGGGCTGGGTTTGTCGTGCAGGTATGATCGAATCAACGATGTATCAGTTGTGGCATGGTCGGGGGCACGCTTGTTCTCTGCGGGCCATTGCATGTAGTCCCCATAAACTACGGTTAAGTACTCGTCATAACCCGCTGGAATCTTGAAAATGTGGCCCGCGTATGGAATGTCGATTTGAACTGCCAACGCTGACCTTCTGCCGACTTCGCGACTGCCCCAGCGCCCAAGGAAATTGCCGACGAAAGACGATTTTTCGTAAGATTTTATGCTCAGCACTCGTTGGAGCAAGGAGTTGAGCGTTGTTCGGGATATTCCGAAAGATAGATATGCAATGGTTCGCCTGATCGCAATTGTAGGTCGTCGCTGTTTTGAGGGAACGTACGCATGGCATTTCGATGCGAGCACCGTTTTTAGCGTTCTTGCAATCGAGAAATGGATGCTTCTTGCAATTGAGTTGTCGAAAGTTCCATCAATTGGGAATATGTCGATCCATACACCGCGTGTGAAAGGGACTGCAGTTTTTTCTGTCACTGAAGTGCGTGTGTCATAGCATTTGGCGAAGCCGTATATATATTCGGGATCGTTGTCGAGGGATGAGATTATATAAGGCGGCGGAAATAAATGGGCTGAGGCTAGAAGGCGATCATAGTCATGCCGGGGCATGCCTATATCGATATCATCGTCCCACGGGATTGGCCCGCCATGCCGCACCGCGCCGATTAAACCGCCTCCTATCAGGAAGTAGGTAAGGCCATGCTCTTCGCAAAAATTATGTAGTCGTTGAACGGTTTGAAGGATGACGGATTGAATATCTCGGATATCTACCTCGCTCATGCAGTCTTCTTTACGTCAAATATCTGACCGGTGTACTCAGACAGAAGAACCAGAAGTGATTTCTCGGCAACCTCGCGAGCGGTGAGTAGCGATTCAGAGGGCTCGGCGCCGAAGGCGCGGGTGCGCATTGGAGTAGCGGTGCGCTCTGGATTAATGCAGTTGACTTGGACTCCTTGCGAGTGCCATTCATCAGCTAGCGCTTGAGTAAGATTAACGATGGCTGCTTTCGAAGAGCTGTATAGACTGTACAGCGCACGACCATAGGTGTACGAGCTGGACGTAAAATTCAGTAGCTGACCTTGTGAGGCTCGGAGGTGGTCAAACGCGACCAGTGCTACGTTCACTGCGCCAACATAGTTAACTTGGATCGCAGAAAGAACGTCCTCGGGGGCCATGTCAATGAGTGGCTGTCGATGGAGTACGCCAGCGGAATTGACGATAAAATTGATGCGGCCATGCTTGGCCTGCGTCGCCTCAATTACTTTGCGGATACTTTCTACCTGGGTGATGTCGGTTCCGGTGCTGGTGCCTGCTACTACGACGATGGCTTGATAGGCCTCAGCTACGTGTGCCATTTCGGCGCCGATACCACTGGTGCCGCCGAAAATAACAACGACCTTGCCCTTCATTTCGGAAAGAGCAAAGTGCGTTTTCTCTTTGGTTTCGACCAGGGTGGATCGTAGCTGGCAAAGCTTGTCCAAGACGTGGAGATCTTCCTCGTAGGTGAGCTTCATATTGCTGGTGTCGCCATTGACTAGATAGATTTTCTCATCCGGAAGGTACTTTAGTACGACACCGCAATCGTCGGTGGTTACAAAGCCTGGGTCCTGCAATGCCAAGGCGTAAGCTGCTTCGATGGTTCCATGCGAAAAAGCTTGCGGTGTTTGTCCGTTACGTAGCAATGCTCGATTCGGAACTCCATTGATTGTGTTTGTGACTGGGTCTGCCATGATAATTGTGTCGGTGGTCTGAATCACAACATCCACAGCGTTGTATTTGTTCAGCGCGGCGATGACGTCATTGATTATTTTTTGGCTCAGAAGCGGTCGAACTGCGTCGTGGAATATCAACTGAACGTTGAAGCTCTTGCAGTGGTGCTTGGTTGCTTCAATCGCAGCGAGCGAAGATGCATATCGTTCCGCCCCGCCATTGATGACTGCTTTGACTTTGCTAAGGCGGCTTGTCATGACTGTTTGTTCGATGTCATCCATGCAATCAGCGCTGGCGACTATCAGAATTTCATCGATAGCGTTGTTCATTTGAAACGCTAGGACGACATGCTCGACGATCGGCTTTCCCGCAAGCTTCATCATCTGTTTTGGCTTGCTGAATCCGCTGCGGGTTCCCTTGCCACCGGCTAGGACGACGGCTATGTTCTTTATCTTTTTCATTATTTAATAGCTACTATCTATGCAATTTTAAAGTACTTGGTCGCGTACTTGACACGCCATGCCAGTGCACTGGATTCTGCAATCAGCACCGAGGTCACCACTGCGAGAGCGGAGGTCCGGTCGAATGTCCAGAGCAGAGTCAGTACGACTATCTGAATGAGGCCTGCGAACAAAACGCTGCGGTTCGCAGCCGTTGCATTTCCCATGGCGCCAAGGAACGGATAACCCAGTAGGATCGAAGGAATTGAAACTCCCAAGGCGAGCATGAAAACTAGAAATACGGGATAGGACTGTTCATAGTCATGACCAAATATCAATCCAATGAGCCAGTTCCCGACAAAGAAGCTGAGGATGATTCCAGTCGCTGCTAGCGCGCTGGCCCATTTAAACAACTTTTTGAACAAGGCGACGTCACGGTGACGGGCCATGTATGGGTACAGTGACTGGGTAATCGGAGCATATATGGCAAGTGCGCCGCGATAGAATTGCTCGGCAACTGAGTAGATCGCGACTTGTTTCGGTGATGAAAACGTACCGAGAAACAAGATCGCACCAGCACCGTAACTGGCAACTGCTAATCGCGACCAGAAGTAAGCCGTTGAAGACTTTAGAATTCTCATCAAGTGGCGCATGCGGGGCCGGGAAGGTAGAAGGCCTGCGCGCTGCATCAGTGCAAAGGCAATTGCTGCTGAGAACAGGTGGGTGACACCATTGAATAGTGCAGCGCGTTCAAGGTCGCCAGGGCCCTTGACTAATAGCAGTGTTAGCGCGACAAATGATATCCGCGAGGTCAAAACGCATACGGTGAGCAGTCCCATGCGCTCAATACCTTGGAATAGCCAGATCGGCTGCATGGTTATGCCTATCACTGAGAGCGACAAGAGCCAAAAGTAGTTGCGATAGCCAGCGTAATCTTCCTGTACAAGCGGATATGCTAGAAGAATAGACACAACTACGATGCATATTCCTATCTTGGTCGCGTACACTGCGCCGGTGATACGTTTTATTCGCCGCTTGTTCTCTTTGGCGCGCGCAATCTGGTATACAGCAGATAGGCCGAACCCAAAATCAGTGATTATGGAGGCAATCTGTATAGATGCGATACCAAGGGCAAACAAGCCATACCCTTCCGTGCCCAGTGTTCGGGTCAGGTAGGGGGCCAAGATGAGGGGAAGTAGCGCATTTGCCAGCTGAATGAGTAGAAGGGCACCAGCGTTTCCCGAGATTTTTTTTAACGCGGTGCCTTTCATGCTCCGTTCGCAGTTTGAGATATTGGAAAACCCAAGAATTGAGCTTGGCTGGATGGCTTTTTGGGCGCGAATTCGAATGCGACTTTGTTGTAGTTCCTATGCGCCGAGCAGTGAGGCGGTATTGAAGCCCCTGGAGGCGCTACGGCAGCGTCTTGAGAAAGCTATTTTGCGCAGGGGGCGATTCGTTGAAGTATCAATAATCTGGTTTTTTGGCAGTCGTTAGTAGGCGTTCTTATGTACGAAACCCTTAAAAAGGGTCGCAACAATTATTCGAATGTCAAAACCAAGCGACCAGTTCTCGATATAAAAAAGATCGCACTCGATGCGCTTGTGCAGATCGGTGGAGCCGCGCCAGCCATTGACCTGAGCCCAGCCGGTGATACCGGCCTTGACCATGTGCTTCTTCATGTATGACGGAATTTCGTGCTTGAACTGATGCACGAATACCGGCCGCTCGGGGCGCGGGCCAACGATGGACATATCGCCCAGCAGTACATTCAAAAATTGCGGGAGCTCGTCAAGACTGGTTTTTCGCAGGAACGCACCAACCTTCGTTGCGCGGCTCTCTCCGGCCTTTGCCCACACAGCACCAGTGCCGGTTTCTGCATCCACTGGCATCGATCGGAACTTGAGCATCTGGAAGGTTCTATTGTTCCAGCTCATGCGTTCCTGGCGGTAGAACACGGGCCCGGGCGAGCTCAACTTCACAGCGATGGCTATTCCCATCATAAGGGGAGAAATCATCAGCAGGATGAGGGTGGCCAAAAGACGGTCTTCCAGTGCCTTTAGTACGCGAGCGTTACCTTGCAACGGCGTCTGCTGCAGGTTGATCACCGGCAGGCCCGCAAGTTGTTCGATGGAATGGTTGAGCAGGTGGAAGCCAAACATGTCGGGAACGAACTTGATGTCGACCGTCGAGTGCTGCAGTTGATTCAGCGCCAGAGTGATCTGCGCTTCGTCGCGCATCGGTAGCGCTATCCATACCTGGTCAATGGCATTGCTTTCAACGTACCGGCCCAGGTCGTTCAGAGTGCCCAGTAGCGCCGTTGAGCTATCGATTACACAACGATCGGAGCGGGTGGAGAACCAGCCGTTGATGCTTATGCCGGCCCAACTGTTATCGCGCAACGTGGTGATGATTTTTTGTGTGTCTGGCGTGGCGCCGACGACTACCGCGGTGCGCAGGTCATTTCCGCGCGCCCGTGCCCATGCGGCGGTTGCTCTGATCAAAAGGCGCAGGAGGAACACCGACGCCAAGCTCAGGAGGAACCAGCTCCTTACCCAGGCGGTTGTCTGAGCGTCGGCGACTTTGATCGCGCCAACATAGGCGAACAGGCAGCCAAAAATAGCTACCCACTTGAGCAGGACCTGCATCAGTTCCGCGAGCAGGCTGCGCCCGCGCCAGCTGGAGTAGAGCGAAGACATGCTGAGCACAAGAAGGGCGAGCAACATCGTGATCGCGATTAATCGCCAGTAATTCACTGACAACTGCAGATCATCGAATTGCAACTTGTAAGCGGCCAGTGCGGTCGCGAGGAGAAGCAAAGGGTCGCTGATTTTGAGAATCATCCCAAAAGTAGCGGCGAGCCGTCCGGAAGGGGCTCTCCATTGCTCATGATGGGGGTGGGGGCGTGCGATCCACATGGAATTTCTTCCTTCTTCCTTGGGCGGAGCGCCTACTCAGAACGGCACTACCACTGGCGACAGGCTTGATGGGCGGGAACTTCCGACCAAGTCGCAAATGTAAAGTTTCATTTGCTCTCATATGGTATCAGTTTGTGTCAGTGGGTACACTTGCGTGGCGGCGGATCCTGGTAGCGATGCACCGCGAGCGCGCTGGAATGATTTCGGTGGTGATCTGCGGCTATCGTTGCGCGTCACGCCTGAAGCAATCCGGGTGAGGGCGCGCTCTGGTCTGCGTGATGCATCGACGTGATGTATGCAGCAGCGCTGCACTCCGTCATTGAAGGCCTGAGGTTCGTACGTGTTCAAAAAGCTGTTACTTGTCTGCGTTGGCAACATCTGTCGCAGCCCTACCGCCGAAATTTTGTTTCGCCATCGCCTGCACGGGCAGGATGGCGTGGAGATTGCTTCGGCGGGTTTGCATGCATTGGTCGGGCATCCAATCGACCCAACAGCCGCGGCATTGCTGCGTGAGCGTGGTCACAATCCCAACGCGCATCAGGCCAGGCAAGCGACGCGGTCAATGCTTGTTGCAGCTGATCTGATCTTGGTCATGGAGCGCGCGCATCTTGCGCAGATTGCGCGAGAGGTGCCGCAGGTCAGCGGGAAAACGTTTCTGCTGGGCCGCTGGGACGACATCGAAGTGCCCGATCCACATCGGCAACAGCGCATCGCTTTCGAGCATGTCTATGGGCTGATGGAGCAAGGCGTTGCTCGTTGGGCCAACTACATTTCCTAGTCGCCTGAGGCGGCAGAACAACTATCAGAACGGAAGTCATGGAAAAGGATAATCGGGTACGCACAGTAAGGCAGGACGATGAGATCGATCTGCGTGACCTCCTGGGCGTTGTGTACGATCGCAAGTGGTTGGTCATTGGGACTACAGCGCTTTTCGCCGTAGTCAGTGCGGCATATGTGATATTGGCGCCACCGGTGTATCAGGCAAAGGCGATGATTCAGGTCGAGTCGAAGGTTCCGGCTATTCCGGGGTTGTCGGATCTGACTTCGTTGACGGGTGGCGGCAGTACGGCGGCCACCACGGAGGTTGCACTGCTGACCTCGCGCATGGTTGTGGGTACCGTAGTTGATCGTATGCGGCTGGATGTGCTCATAGAGCCGCGTCGGTTTCCCTTGTTGGGGGGCTACGCTACCAGACGCTTCGAGAGTCGCTGGCCTGACGATCTTGCCGGGACACCATTGGGTCTATCCAGCTACGGTTGGGGCGGTGAGGTGTTGGAGCTTCATCGTTTGGACGTACCACCTGATCTACTTAATCAAACCATGACTTTGGTTGTTGGGGCTGCTCATGGCACCTTTGTTCTGCATGGACCAGATGGTGAGGAAGTGCTGCAAGGTGTCGTTGGTATGCCAGTCGAAAGTAAGGGTTTAAAACTAGAAGTTACGAAGCTACGCGCTAATCCAGGTATGCGATTTCAGCTTGAGAAGCAACGACGGCTGGATGTAGTGATCGACATGCAGAAGGATATCGAGGTTAGCGAACAGGGAAAGGAGTCCGGTATCCTCAAGCTCGCGCATGAGGGGCCTGATGCGCTGCGCGCTGAGGAATTTCTGCAGAATGTTGCCGAAGTTTATGTTCGGCAGAATGTCGAACGTAGCTCCGCTGAAGCTGCATCCCAGTTGGAGTTTGTGAAAGATAAACTTCCAGCGGTGCGCAGACAGGTTGAGACCGCCCAAGCGGAGATGGCTGCCTACCAAGCCCGATCAAACGCTGTAGACATCACAATGCAGACTAGGGGTCTGCTGGAGCAGGAAGTGGCGGTTGAAACCAGCATCCAGCAGCTGCGTTTGAAGCAGGCTGAGCTGGATCGCACGTTCACCCGTGAGCACCCGGCCTATCGAGCATTGCTTAAGCAGATTGGTGGCTTGCAGGCGCGCAAGGACAGCTTTCGCGGTGAGGTCAGTGCGTTGCCAGATACGCAACAGGAATTGCTGCGTTTCACCCGTGATCTCACCGTCAGCAACGAGCTGTATACCGCGCTGTTGAACCAGGCCCAGCAGCTTGATGTGGCACGCGCAGGTTCGGTTGGCAACGTTCGCATTGTTGATCCGGCAGTTGCGGACATGAGCAACCCGGTGAAGCCAAAAAAAGCGGTTGTGGTTCTGGCTATGACTCTGCTCGGCGGATTGTTGTCGACCGCCTGGGTGTTCGGATTGCGCATGTTGAATCCGGGTATCGAAGATCCCGCCGACATCGAAGAGTTGGGCTTGCCAGTGTATGCCGCGATTCCGCTGAGCAGCTCTACCAGTCTGCAGCAGTCGACCAAGAAACGGCGAGGGAAGCGTAAGCCGCTTGGCGGGAGTGCTGGTTCGCACCTTCTAGCGACGGCCGCACCGGCTGATCTCGCGGTGGAGGCATTGCGCAGTCTGCGTACCAGCCTGCACTTCGCCATGATGGAGGCCAAGAACAACGTGCTGCTCGTATCGGGCCCGCGTCCGGGGATCGGCAAGACCTTTGTCGCGGCCAATCTTGCGGCAGTAATCGCACAAGCGGGACAGCGCGTGTTGGTCATCGATGCGGATATGCGCCGCGGCACACTGCACAAGGTACTGGATGTCGGGCACGGCCGTGGTCTGTCGGATCTTCTGGCAGGCAAGGTCGACGTTGGCGAAGCCGTCAATGCCACGCCTGGGCTGGAGAACATGCACTACATCGTTCGTGGTGAGGTGCCGCCTAGTCCGTCGGAGCTGTTGATGCATCCGCGTTTTGCGCAGGTGCTTGAGGAGCTGTGGCAGAACTACGATCTGGTGATCATCGACACGCCCCCGATCCTGGCGGTGACCGATGCAGTGATTGTTGCAAAGCATGCTGGCTCAACGCTGATGGTTACCCGCTTCGGGGTCAATCATCCCAAGGAGATCCTGTTGGCGATGAAGTGCTTTGAGCAGAACGGCGTGCAGGTCAAGGGGGCGATCTTCAACGCAGTTGAGAAGCGTAAGACCGGCTACTACAGTTACGGCTACTACGACTACGCGCCCGACAAAGTGTGATTGAACGCCGCGCCCGCGGCGTCGTCGCGGCGCGGATATGAAACCAGCCGGCTGTTGAACGCAGCCAGCTGGTCTCATCAATCGCGCATGGTGTCCGGATTGTTGAAGAAGGCATCTACCCCGCGCTCACCGGTCATCTGGTACAGCATGTACGAGCGGCTCAGGCGAGCGCCACCATCGCGGCTCAGTGGACTCCAGGACAGGTTGGCGCGGGTTCTGGTGGAGCGGGGCAGCATCAGGTCGAACGGGACCGAGACGTAGATTCCCTTGTCGAAGCTGCCCTCGCCAAACGCACGCGACGATACATCGGTCTTGGTCGCATACGCGCCCATGCTGGCGCCGTTGTCGAAGACGCGATTCAGGGCCAGTGTTGCGCCCCAATCCTTGGCGAGGTAGCGGCCGGCGCTTAGCGTTGCGACTATCTTGCGAGCATCGCCCCATACGTAATACAGGCTGGCATGGCCAGTGCTGACGCTGTAGTCGCGGAAGCGCAGGCGCTGGTCGAAATCGCGCTGTTTGACTGTGTTCAAGTCGGCACCAATCGCCCACCGGCTCAGTAGCGGCCGGTACAGTATTTCGCCGCCGATACCGCCATACATGGATTCGAACAGGCCTGCATAGCCCATGGCATAAACGTCGGGCGCGATCTGGGCGGTCGCAGTGAACTGTAGATTGGGCAACGTCGCGTCGGCGGTGGTCAGGTACTGCCGCACATCGGTACGTACCCGGGGCAGTTCGCTTGGGGCGTCGTAACGGAACTGGTCATAGTTGTTGTACAGGTTGTAGTTCAGCGCACCGCTCAGCCAGAGGTGGTTGGTGAAGCGCAGTTCGGCGCTGTAGCTGGCCACCACCTGAAACAGGATGAAATTGTCTGGCCCTCCCAGGGATTGCTGGTAGTCGAGATTGAAGGTTCCCTCGAAGCGTCGCAACGGTGCTTCGTACAGCGTGTGGCGATAGGCCCGAGTGGGGCTTGCCATGTCGATGTTGAGCGCGTTCGCTGTCAAACGATGGTCGACAAATGCCTGGAGCTTGGCGCGCTCGACGCTGGTCTCGATCAGCGGCATGCCCAGCCGGCTGTTCTGTACGCTGAACCAGCGGATGTCCTGTGGCGCGACCTGGTCAAGAATGCGCCCGCTGCGCCCAAAAGCGATCGCTGGTTCCAGATAGCGCTGCTGTTCACCGCTGATGATCAGTTCGGGTCCACGTCTTGCAATGCGGCTTACACGTAGCCCCGCGTTTTCCTCCAGCTGGCGCGACAGGGCGGCCCAATCGGTCGCCGGCGGAGCCGCATGAGTGCTCGATTGATCGTCAGGCACTGGCTGGCTCGCCTTGCCGATGATTGGGGCAGGGTCGAGTGATTTCGTCGTTGGTTGTGCTGTGGCCAGATTGCCGTGCAAAGTGATACCAAAGACTGGCTTGTCACCGCGCTCCCAGCCGAGCTGGAACTGCAGGTTGTTGTTCAATGAGTATGCTGCACCGATGTTCAGCGGCAAGCGCTGGCGCTGATGGTTGCGCTGCGGCTCATTGCGGTAGTCGTTGCCTTCGTATTCAAGCTTGATCTGTAGCGGTTCCCACGGTGTCTGGTAGGCAATGCCCGCAAACACACCGACCGGGCCGCGGAACATGCCGGAGGTGTTCAACTCGCCTGCGTCAGTGGAATGATTGGGTCGGGTCCGGAAGCGGTCATCGATCAGCTTCAGCGGGTTGCTGAAGTCGCCGCGGTTGCCGATATAGCCTGTGGCAAGGCCAAGGCTGGCATCAAACGGGCCGAGCCGCTTGTTGGCTACCAGGTACTCGCTGGAGAACAGGCCGGTTCCACCGATGTCGCGCGCGCCGACGGCGATCTCGGGCTGCCACCGGCCTTCCTGCAGCAGCCGGACCTTCAGGTCAATGGATTTGTCTTTGTAGTTTTGCTTTCCACTAAGCGACGCATGGCCATAGCGACGATTGGCAATCGAGATGTAGCGGAAAGACCCCTCCAGCCACGGCATGGGCTGCATGCTGACTGTGTAGCGACTGTAAGGGGAGGTATGACTGGCGGTGATGCTCGCTCCGCCTTCATCGGCCATGCGGGCAGTTGGGGTTTGCAGCAGGCCTACGCCACCCCAGTCGCTTGCACCAGGTGCCGGCGCCAGCTGAGCGTGGAGTTCAGCACTGATGCACAGGCACAGCAAACTGACGCTGACCGGGATCAGCGATTTTCGAAGTGGATTGATCACGGGCTTGTTCCTGGCGCGCCTAGAAGCTGGGTGGCAAGGAAGCGGGCGGCATCCTCGTTGAAGTGAGGGGCTGTCGTGCGCACTACCGTCTCGGCAAGGGGAATGAAGATGATCGCGCCAGGTGCCAGGCTCGATGGCGGTCCGCGATTCCACAATGCGATACCGAGCTTCTCGGTATGACCGTCGGGCTGGATGACATGAACGTAGTCAGCGCTGGCGCTGGCTGCTTTCGGACAGTGCTGCAGATAGGCGCTCGGCGACTGCAATGCGACATGTGCAAGCGTGCAATCATGCGGCACGGCGCCGGTGATGGTGATGGTGGCGGGGCGCGCGGGATAGAACAGGTGATCGCCGGCCTGGGCGGGCAAGTCATACGGGCGTGTCGCCTCAAGTACGCGAGGGTCCAATTGATGCGCTAGGCGGCCGGTAACAGGCAAGTTGGCGATCCATCGCGACATCTGCTGAATGCTGGCGGCCAAGGCTGGCTTGCTTTCGGCCTGTGCGGCCAATTGCTCGAGGTCGAACAGCAAGCCCGCTTTCAAGCGGGTGTGTTCGAATCGTTGCTGCTGGCGCAGTAGTGCCGCGCCGAGAATATAGGCGTCAGCGGCCGGCGCTGCAGTCAGCGCAAGGCGACTCAAGCGGCTGCCAGATGGCAGCTGGTGCTTGCCCGGGTTGTGCACGCTACCAGACGCCTCTACGGGCACCGGAGTCGCGTGCGCTGATGCCGCGCACAACTGCAATAGAGAAACAAGAAGGAGTACGCGCATCATCGTTTACCCAAGTCGCCTGCAAATGGCTTGAGTTGAATGATTTCCAGCGAGGTGTCCGGCGCGATGGCCTGTACGCTCTTCCAGATGAAGCCGTTGCCGGGATCTACCCAATACTGATTGGTTGCGTTCCAGTCACTGCCTTGCAGCGACTCCTGCACGTGCAACAGGGTGCGGTTCTTCCCTAGGATGCTAAGCGTTTCGTGGCCGAGCGGTCGCAGGGTGCCGGTGACGGCCATGCCGTAGCGATAGCCTGGCATCACGTCATAACGGCGCTGCACGGTGGTTCCGGGCGTGGCATCGCGCAGGTCATTGAATGGGCTGTCTCCCATGATTGACATGCTGCGCAACTCCACGGGTCCTCCATGGGTAGCAACGACCAAGCCTTGCTGAAGGAAGACAATGTTCTGGTCGCTGCTGTACCAGGCTTGGCGTTGACCGTCGATATTGCCCAGCACCAGGATTGCGCCACCTTCAGTGCCGTTGACTTTGATCTGTGCAAAGTTATTGGCAGCAACGGCATCTGCATCTACGGCGATATCGGGTTTGCCGCGCATGACGATGCCCACGCTCTTCAGGCTGGCCTGGGCTACAGCGCCGCAACCTGTCAGCAGAAGGCAGGCAGCAAGCATTGTGAGAGCCAGCGGCAGGCCGGGCGTTACAGCAGCATCCTTGCACTTCATGGCGGCTCTCAGTTGCTGTCAAGGTCGCTGTGCGCACTGGCCGCATTGTTGAGAATGGCGGTGAAGGGCAGTAGTTGATTTACAAAACGACTCCAGCGGGTGACGCCTGCTGCACCGACAAACACCACATCGCCGGGATACAGCTCAAACTGACTGGCGATGGCAAATGCGGCCGGTGATTTCGCCTGCAGCTGGAAGACTTGCGATGGCGCGTTCTGAAGATCGTTGGCGCCTCGGATCACATAGATCGCGTTGCCGTTGGAGGTTGTTTGTATCAAACCGCGCGCGCGACCAAGGGCCTGGCTCAGCGAGATACTTCCGGTCCTGAAGCTCATTGCGCCGGGTTGATTCACTTCACCGACGATGAAGACCTCCTTGCGATCCAGGTGGGGAACATGGATCTGATCGTCTGCCTTCAAGAAAATAGTGGTGCTACCGGCGGTGCGGCCCATCAGCTCCAGATCAATCGTGTAGCTGACGCCGTCGCGGCTGATACGCACGCCGGATAGATCCGCTTGCATCGGGTCCAGGCCGGCTTGGCTGATCGCATCACTCAGGGTCAGCGGAGAAACCGTCAGCGGAATGGTTGCCGTTTGGCGCGAGGCACCAGTGACCCAGACGCGTTGGCTGGCATAGCTGAGCATGGATACATCAACCTGCGGTGCTTCGATGTAGCGCGCAAGCTTGCTGGTGAGTTCCTCGCGCAGCTCGCTCGGTGTTTTGCCCGCTGCGCTCACTTTGCCGATGTAGGGGTAGAACAGTGTGCCATCCGATTGCACCAGACGGCCGGCTGCGTTCAGTTGCTGCTGTGGGCCGGCCGGAACCGTAAGTTCGGGGTGGTCCCATACCGTGATGTAGAGCATGTCGCCGGCGCCGATCCTATACGGACCAGGCTGGTAGTTGACCAGCGCAGCCGGCAGCGTGTCGACGTCGCGTGTGGCGCGTTCCATTGCGATCAGCTTGGCGGTGATCGGTAGTAGTTCGATCTGGCCGTCAGCGACGGATTGACGGCCTTGCGCCAGCGCATTGCTGCGCAGGTGCTGGCCCGGCGCGAGCACGCAGCCGGTAATTGACAACGCGAGCGCCAAGGGGGCGACAAGACGCTTGCAGTTCATTTCATATTCCTTGCCCGGGCGGGCACTAAGAACCTCTCGCCAGCACGATGGCCGGCAAGAGGTTGGCAGAAGCCGTTGTTGAGTTACTTGGTGCCAGTCGGGCCCGGAGTCTTCGTGTTGCCGCCGTTGCCGTCGTCGTTGTTGGAGACCAATGCATAGACCAGTGCGCCAGCTGCGATACCGGCGCCAATCTTCACGCCGCGGCTCAGGCTGCCACGGGCTGCGGAAGCAGCTTCTTCGGTGCCGGCCAGTTCGGTGCTGTACTCGCCTTCGTGCAGGCCAACTTCGCCGTGTGCAGCGGTTTCTTCGGTTGCGACGGAGTCCGAGGCGCTGGGCATTTCCTGCTGCGCGGGGGCTTCGGCTTCGGCTTGTTCGGGTGCAGCTGCTTCCTGGGTGACGATGGCGGGCTGTTCAATCGCCGGCGGATCCTGGGCGATTGCCGGGAAAGACAGCGCGGCGAGGGTCAGTGCGTAAAAAGATTTCTTCATTGCTGGTTCTCATCTTCCGCTGGAAGCGGCTGCTATTGGGGGTGTGCTACTGCCGGCGGGCCAAGGGGCGCGCGCGGTTCCAAGGCATCTGTTGTGGCACGCTGATGCGTCTTGCAGACGTCCGCAGAAATTGTAGGGAGGCAGACGGGGTGCCTGGACTAGGTTTTGTCTGAAATTTCCCTATGATTTTCGGCTGCCAGCGCTTCGCGCAGCCTGTATGGTTTTTGGGGATGGCACGGACAGGGAAGAAGTCGGGAGGTGTGGAGCGCATCGGGCGGGCAGTGGTTCAAGCTGAAAGGCGCAGGGGCTTTGCGTTAAAAGGCGGTTCCTAGCGCGGCGGAGACTGGTCTGTGGTTCATCGTTGGGCGGAAGTGCTGGCTGGGGGCGGCGCTTGCCTGTAACCTTGGCCTCCGTCTTTTGACTCCGTAGCTCAGCTGGATAGAGCGGTCCCCTCCTAAGGGACAGGTCGCACGTTCGAATCGTGTCGGGGTCACCATCTTTCCGCGCAGCTTGCGGTGCCCGCTGCAAGCGCCAGCCAGTCTCCGGTGTTCATGCCGATGCAGTGCGGTGAAGCCCTGAATCTACGTAGTTATGGCCCGGCGGGTCATACGCACAGTCATGACCATCTTCAGCTGGTGCTGCCGCTACGGGGCAGCATGGAACTGCAGGTTGACGGTCGCGGCGGTCGCTTGGATACCTTGCAAGGCGCCCTGATTGTCCCGGGCGCTGCTCACGTACAGGCCGGTAGTGGCCAGAACCGGTTTTTGATCGTGGACTGCGACAGTGCCGTGCTGCAGCGGTCACAGCTGGAGCAGGGGCAGAAACGTCCATTTTTGGGGATCTCGGCGACGGCTCGCAGCTTGCTTGAGTTCGTGGACCTCAGCGTGGGTGACCACGATGCGGTGGCCGCAGCGGTCGCCCGACATCTATTGCCTTTGTTGCTGGATAGCTTGTTCGCTGGGCAGCGGCCGTCAGTGGCGGACAGTTCTGGCCTGCGGCGGTTGTGCGAGCAGATCCGCGCCGCCCCCGGTCAGGCGTGGCCGCTGGCGAGGATGGCGCAGGTGGCTGGGATGGGGCTGACGGCGCTGCATGGCGCGTTCAAGCGCCAGTTCGGCCTCACGCCGGGGCAATGGCTGCAGCAGCAGCGCCTGCAATGGGCGCAAAGCCAACTGCTTCATGGCAATCGGTCGGTTGCGCAGATTGCCCAGCTAGCTGGTTTCTCCGACCAGAGTGCGCTGACCCGCGCCATGCGCCGCTCGCGGGGCATTACCCCGGGCCGCTATCGAAGGAGTTTGGGCGCGTAGTTTGAGCACAGCATCGCGCAGCTTGGGACAATACGGGACGGGCCGGCACTTGGATGCTGGTGTTGTGTCTTACTGTCGGGTGGGTTGATGAAAGAGCGGATGTTGTTGGGAATTGGCAATGGCGTGGCTTCGGGCGCGCTATGGGGCTTGGTGTTCCTGGCCCCAGCCGTGCTGGTGGATTTTTCGCCGTTGCAGTTGGCTGCGGCGCGCTATCTGATTTATGGGCTGGTTGCGGTGGTCCTGCTGGTGCCACGTTGGCCGGCGCTGCGGGCGCATATCGGCAAGGCGGACTGGAAGGCCCTGGCCTGGCTGAGCCTGCTCGGCAATCTGATCTATTTCGTGCTGCTGTCCATCTGTGTGCAGTGGAGCGGTGGCGGTGCTGCGGCCCTGATAGTCGGCATGGTGCCGGTGCTGGTGGCCGTGGTCGGTGCGCGTGAACCGGGGGCAGTGCCGCTGTCACGGTTGGCGCCAGCCTTGCTGCTATGTGTCGCGGGCGTGGTCCTGATGGGCTACGAGGCCATCGCCTCGACGCATGTGCAAACCAGTACCACACAGCGATTGATCGGTTTGCTGTGCGGGGTTGGCGCATTGGTGTCCTGGACCGCTTATTCGGTGGGCAACACTCGTTGGTTGGCGAAGGTGCCCGATGTGTCCGGGCATGACTGGTCGCTGCTGACCGGTGTTGCAACTGGCGGTCTGGCCTTGCTGTTGGCGCCGCTCGCTTTTGCCGATGGCGGGGCAGGGCATTCGGGGCACGAATGGGCGGGGTTCTGGGTGATGGCCGGGGCAGTGGCGGTGTTTGCCTCCATCCTGGGTAACGCATGCTGGAACCGCGCAAGCCGTGCCCTGCCACTGACCCTGGGCGGCCAGATGATCGTATTCGAGACCTTGTTTGGACTGGTCTATGGCTTCCTGTGGCAGCAGCGCTGGCCGGTGGCGGTGGAGGTTGTTGCTGCGCTGTGCTTGCTGGCGGGCGTGATCTGGAGCGCCGCAGCGCACCGGCCTCAGGCGCCGGCGGCTGCATCTGCGTGAGGAATCTGCGCAGTCAGGTGGCGAAAGCCTGACTGCGGTGGTTCTTTCGATTGTTGGCGGGCGGCGGTTGGCCGGGAGAGTCCAAGGGCATGCCGCGGCGCCTTGAGTCAGGTATTGCATGCTGCTTGCCAGTTAAATGCGCGACGTTCGCGCTTGATGACATTTGCAACTTTTAGCGGCTGGTTTGGCGACGTTACCTTTATCTACGTTTTTGCAACGCAGCACTTGACAGCCTGATCTCCGCTGTTGTCTCTTGAAGGCCATGAACAGCCCGCAGCCCCTTGTCATCACCTCGCAGTCGCCCTTGGGCGGCCGGGTGTGCACGCCTGGGTTCAGCGGCGCCATTACCACCACTATTACCGTCACCATTCGCCCGGTGCGGTCCGTCGTCTTCGCGTAATTTCCGAAAACAACGGCCCCGCACCCGGATCAGGATGCGGGGGAACCCCATCCAGATGCGTGTCGGGGCCTCCAGCCGAGGTTCTTCCGATGTCGTCAGTTGCCGTTTCACTCGCCGATCCTGCCGCGAACGCTGCCGTTCGCACTGTGGTGCACAAATTCGGCGGTACCTCTGTCGCTGATGCCGACCGTTACCGTCATGTAGCGCAGCTGCTGCTGGCCCGCGAGGAGGCGATGCAGGTCACGGTGGTATCGGCGATGAAGGGCGTGACCGACGCACTGATCGACCTGGCCAAGGCTGCAGCTGCGGCAGACCCTGTATGGGACGACCGCTGGCACGAGTTGCGCGCCCGCCATCGCGGCGCGGCCGCAGCGCTGCTGGGTGAACATTCCGGGGCCACCATTGAATGGCTGGATGCACGCTTCGAGCGACTACGCGAAATTCTGGCGGCGCTGGCCGTCATCGGTGAATTGCCACAGGAAGTACTGGATCGCGTGCAGGGCCTCGGTGAGGTGTTCTCGGCCCATCTGCTTGGCCACCATCTGCAGACGCTGGGTGAAGATGCCGATGTGCTGGATGCGCGCGATGTGCTGGTAGTCAGTCATGGTGAACTGGGTGTGGACGTTGATTGGAAGTCCAGTGCGGCGAAGTTGGCGTTGTGGCGCGAATCACATCCGGCACCGCGATTGGTGGTTACCGGCTTCGTTGCCCGTGATCGCAAGGGCCACATCACCACATTGGGGCGCAATGGGAGTGATTACTCCGGCGCGATCTTTGCGGCGCTGTTTGCTGCCGATGAACTGCATATCTGGACTGACGTTGACGGCGTGCTGTCAGCCGACCCGCGTGTGGTGCCTGAGGCGGTACAGCTGGATGCGCTGAGTTACGACGAAGCCTGCGAGCTGGCCTACTTCGGGGCGAAAGTGGTGCACCCGCAGACCATGTCGCCAGCCATCGAGCGCGGTCTGCCGATCATCATCCGCAATACCTTCCGCCCGGATCACCCGGGTACCCGCATCACCGCCGACAGCTCGAGTAGTGGCCCGATCAAAGGTCTGACCTTGAGCGCGGATCTGGCCGTGTTGAACGTCGAAGGTACCGGTCTGATTGGTGTGCCCGGCACGGCTGAGCGGGTGTTCTCGGCGCTGCGCAATGCGCATGTGTCGGTGGTGATGATCTCGCAGGGTTCGTCCGAGCATTCGATCTGCTGCGTGGTGAAGCAGGCTGAGGCCGAGTTCGCCCGCGATGCGCTGACCCAGGCGTTCTCGCACGAGTTGGCGGCGGGCCAGGTGCAGCGCGTGCAGCTAACGAGCGGTGTGAGCGTGCTTGCAGCGGTAGGTGATGGCATGGCCGGCCAGCCCGGCGTTGCCGCGCGACTGTTCGAATCGCTGGGTCGCGCACAGGTCAATATCCTCGCCATCGCGCAGGGCTCGTCCGAGCGCAATATCTCAGTCGCGATCGAAGCCTGCGACGCTACCAAGGCATTGCGTGCCGCGCACGCCGGCTTCTGGTTGTCGCCGCAGACCTTCTCGGTCGGGCTGATCGGGCCGGGCAATGTCGGTGCAGCCTTGCTTGAGCAGCTGTATGCGTCCGAAGCCGCGCTGCTGGCACGCGCCAAGCTGGATCTGCGCCTGCGTGCGGTTGCCTCGCGCAATCGCATGGTGCTCGACCAGCGTGGCATGCATGGCAACTGGAAGGCCGCGTTTGATTCCGCGTCGCTGCCGAATGATCTTGATCTGTTCACCGAACATCTGCTGTCGGCGCGTCTGCCGCATACGCTGATCATCGATTGCAGCGGCAGTGCCGAAGTGGCCGATCGCTATGCCGGCTGGTTGGCTGCCGGCATCCATGTGGTTACTCCGAATAAACAGGCCGGCTCCGGCCCGCTGGCGCGCTATCAGGCTATCCGGGTGGCGGCGGCGTCCACCGGCGCGCGCTTTCGCTACGAGGCGACGGTGGGCGCGGGCTTGCCGGTGATCACCACGCTGCGAGACCTGGTCGATACCGGTGATGAAGTGACTGCGATCGCCGGCATCTTCTCCGGCACGCTGGCTTGGTTGTTCAATAAGTACGATGGCAGCGTGGCGTTCTCCGAGCTGGTCACGCAGGCGCGCGGTATGGGCTATACCGAGCCGGATCCGCGCGATGACCTGTCCGGCGTGGATGTGGCCCGCAAGTTGGTCATTCTTGCCCGCGAAGCCGGTTATGAGCTGAGTCTGGAAGATGTGGCAGTGGAAAGCCTGGTGCCCGCCGCGCTACAGAGTGCCAGCGTCGAGGATTTCATGGCGCGCTTGAATGAGGTGGATGCGAGCTTTGCGCAGCGTCTGGCCGATGCGCGAGCCCGCGGTAACGTACTGCGCTACGTTGCTCAGTTCAGGCCCGGCCAGCAGCCCAGCGTTGGCCTGGTTGAGCTGCCGGGTGACCATGCCTTTGCCAACCTGCGCTTGACCGACAACGTGGTGCAGTTCACCACTCGTCGTTACTGTGACAATCCGTTGGTAGTGCAGGGGCCGGGCGCTGGCCCAGAAGTGACGGCAGCCGGTGTGTTTGCCGATGTGCTGCGTGTAGCAGCGGGCGAGGGAGCGCGATTGTGAGTGATGCTTTGACGGGTTCAGGTGCACGACAGGCGCGGGCGTTTTCTCCAGCGTCGGTGGCCAATGTTGCAGTCGGTTTTGATCTGCTGGGTTACGCGGTTCCGGATGTTGGCGACACAGTTACAGTGCGTCGCATCGACGCAACGGAAGTACGCATCGTCGCCATCCGCGGCGCGGCGGTTGAGTTGCCGCTGGATGCGCCCAGCAATACTGCGGGGGCGGCGCTGATCGCCATGCGTGAGGCGCTGGCGCTGCCGTTCGGTTTCGAAGTGGAGATCGACAAGGGCATACCGCTCAGCTCAGGGATGGGCGGTTCGGCGGCGTCCTGTGTGGCCGCACTGGTTGCAGCCAACGGCTTGCTGGATGTGCCATTAAGCCGCGAGCAACTCTACAAGTACTCGCTGGAAGGCGAAGCGGTGGCCAGTGGCAGCCGCCACGGCGACAACCTCGGCCCGATGTTCCTCGGTGGCCTGGTGCTTTCCACCTTGGAGCGATTGGTGCCGGTGCCGGTACCTGCGCATTGGCATAGCCTGCTGGTGCATCCGGATGCGCTGTTGGAGACGCGCCGCGCACGAGAGGCACTGCAGGGCAGCTATGCATTGAAGGAGTTCGTCGCCCAGAGCAGTAATCTGGCTCTGGTGCTGGCCGGATGTCACGCCGGCGATCCGGGGTTGGTGCGTGCAGGCTTGGTCGATGTTCTGGTCGAGCCGCGTCGCGCACCCTTGATTGTCGGCTTCGATGCGGCAAAGGCAGCTGCGCTTACAGCAGGGGCGATGGGTGCCAGCATCTCCGGTGCCGGGCCCAGCGTATTTGCCTGGTTTGAAGATCGAGATGCTGCGTTGGCCGCCGCACCCAAGGTGCAGGCCGCTTTCGCCGCAGCGGGTTTTGAGAGCCAAAGCTGGGTGAGCCCGATCAACAGCCCTGGCGCACGACTGTTGTAATCCTGGTAGCCCCTCTCACATCGGGAGAGGGGTTGGGAAGAGGGTGACCCTTGTGCGGTCCTCGAGCCCAGAGCAGCACATCAACCATTTCGCGGATTTCCGAATGAACTTCATCTCCACCCGCAACGAATCCCCCGCCGCCACGCTGAGCCAGGCGATTGCCGCCGGCTTGGCGCCCGATGGCGGCTTGTACGTGCCCGAGCAGATGCCGGCAGCACGCGCCTTGAGGCTTGGCGACACGCTCGCCGCGACCGCTACCGATCTGTTGCAGCCCTTCTTCGCTGACGACGCCTTGGCTTCCGAATTGCGGAAGATCTGCAGCGAAGCTTTCGATTTCCCGGCGCGGCTGCAGGCATTGGCGACCCGTAACGATCACGTGCTGGAGCTGTTTCACGGCCCCACCGCAGCGTTCAAGGATTTCGGCGCGCGCTTCCTCGCCGCCAGTCTGTCGCGTTTGCGCACAGGGCAGGAGCGCCCCCTGACCATCGTGGTCGCAACTTCCGGTGACACTGGCGCTGCAGTAGCCGCTGCGTTCCATAACCAGCCAAATCTGCAGGTTGTGGTGCTGTACCCGGATGGGCGCGTATCACCGCGTCAGGCACATCAGCTTGGTTGCCTTGGCGGCAATATTCGCGCACTGCGCGTGGCTGGTTCGTTTGATGATTGCCAAGCCATGGCCAAGCAGGCACTGAGTGATACCGATCTGCAGGCGCAGGTGCCGTTGAGTTCGGCTAACAGCATCAGCCTGGGCCGCTTGCTGCCGCAGATGAGCTACTACGCACATGCCGCGCTCAGCCATCAGGCGGCGCACGGCTCGCTGCTGAATTTCGTCATCCCTACCGGCAACCTCGGTAACGCGATGGCGGCAGTGATGGCGCGTGCATTGGGTGTGCCGCTGGGGCGTATCGTGTTGGCGACAAATGCCAACCGCGTGCTGCCGGATTACTTCGATGGCGCCGATTACACGCCGAAGGCCAGTGTCGCCACGCTTGCCAATGCGATGGATGTGGGGGCGCCGAGCAATTTCGAACGCCTGCGCTGGCTGTACAAGGGCGATGATGCAGCACTGCGCGACGCCTTCACCTCACGGGCAGTGGACGATGCCACCATCCGCGACACCATCGCTTACCGTTATGGCGAGTACGGCGAAGTGTTCTGCCCGCATACCGCTACGGCGGTGCACGTTCTGGAGCAGCTACGCGCCAGTGGCGGTGCAGCGTCGGATCAGCATTGGGCAGTGGCAGCGACCGCACACCCGTCAAAATTCGAATCGGTGGTCGAGCCGTTGATTGGCCGCGAAGTCGAAGTGCCGCCGGCTTTGGCCGAACTGCTGAAGCGCCCAGCCCATGCCGAACCCTGCGCACCGGATTACGCGGCCCTGCGCGAAAAGCTGTTGTAGGAGGTAGTGCCGAGCCATGCTCGGCAGAGGCTCTACCGATAAACCCGGATGTGGGCGCGGCGTCAGCCGCGAAGCAGGATCGTTTCGCGGCGACCAATCGGCGTGATCTGAGAATGTACGAGCTTCGAGGCTCACGCCGCTCCTACAAAGCGGTGTCAGCCGCGCATGTGCCTCGGCAGGGGCTTCACCGGTAACGCTCCAGCCGAGCATGGCTCGGCTCTACAGGTGAAAAGTCAGAACTCGTCGTTTGCCAGGCGCTGCAGCTCGGCAAAATCCAGAATCTCCACCACATTCAGGTGCGGCAGGGCGATCAGGCCCTGCTGGCGTAGCTTGGTGAAGGTGCGGCTCACCGTTTCCATGGTCAGGCCCAGATGGTCGGCGATATCGCCACGGCCCATTGGCAGTGAGACCCGGTTGCTGCTGCGCCCGTTCAAGGTCGCCTCGCGGGCGGCAAGGCGCAGCAGGAAGTCGGCCAGCCGCTCCGGCGGTTGCAGGCGGGCCAGAGCAAGCGCGTTGTCCTGGGCTGCATCCAGCTCCTGGCAGGCGCGCTGCAGCAGCTTTCGTTCCAGATGCGGGTAGCGTTGACGCAGGTCACGCATCTGCGTGGTCGGCACCCGGCAGACGCGGCTGTCGGCGATGGCCTCGATATCGTAACGGTGGTGGTCGCTGCCGCTCAGGCCCAGGTAGTCGCCCGGGAGTACGAAGCCATTCACCTGGCGGCGGCCATCGGACAAGGTGCGCACCAGGCGCAGTGCACCCTCGGTTACTGTATAGACATAAGCACGCGACTCGCCGGCGCGTGCCAGCGTTGTGCCCATGGCTACTGGCGTGGAGACGGTTATCTGCTCCAGCGCGTGAACCTCATCGCAGGACAGTGCTGAGCACACAGACAGGTGACGGACCGAGCATTGCAGGCACTCACGTACGCCATTACCTTCGCTGGCAAGGGACGAAACAAGGGATTGCTCGGAGCCTTGGGCTGGCCGGGACATGACTAGGACAGGGGGAAATAATGTCCTAAATTATACTTCATGCGGCCAGAGGGGCGGTGTGCGGCTAGAATTGGCGACCGTTTCCCCATTGAGTTGCAGGAGTTTTGCCCGTGATCAAGCCCCGTACCCCGCCCGGCATCATGGAATTGTTGCCGCGCGAGCAGATCGCGTTCCAGCGCATGCTGGACGTCATCCGCCGCAATTACGAGCGCTTCGGGTTCCTGCCGGTGGAAACCCCGGTGTTCGAGCTGTCCGACGTGCTGCTGACCAAATCCGGCGGTGAGACCGAGCGCCAGGTGTACTTCGTGCAGTCCACTGGTGCGCTGGCCAATGCCGCCGAGTCGGCCGACAAGGGTGGCCTGCCGGAGATGGCGCTGCGCTTCGACCTGACCGTGCCGCTGGCCCGCTATGTGGCAGAACACGAGCACGATCTGACCTTCCCGTTCCGTCGTTACCAGATGCAGCGCGTCTACCGTGGCGAACGCGCCCAGCGCGGCCGTTTCCGTGAGTTTTACCAGTGTGACGTCGATGTGATCGGCAAGGACACGCTGAGCATCCGTTATGACGCCGAAGTGCTGGCGGTGATTTATGCGGTGTTCTCCGAGCTGCGTATCGGCAACTTCGCCGTGCAGCTGAACAACCGCAAGCTGATGCGCGGTTTCTTCGAAGCGCAGGGCGTGGTGGATGCCGGGCAGCAGGCGCTGGTGCTGCGCGAGGTCGACAAGCTCGACAAGCGCGGCCCGGATTACGTGCGTGAAACCCTGGTCGGCCCCGATTTCGGTTTGCCGTCTGACGCCGTCGATCGCATCCTGTCCTTCGTCGAAGTCCGCTCGAGCTCGCATGCTGACGCCTTGGCGCAGATCGACGCTGTACTGGCTGCCGCCGGCGAATCGGCCAGTGATTCGCTGCGTACCGGTGCTGCCGAGTTGCGCGAAGTGCTGGAGCTGGTGAAGGCGCTGGGTGTGCCGGAAACCGCGTATTGCCTGAATTTCTCCATTGCCCGTGGTCTGGACTACTACACCGGCACGGTGTACGAGACCAGCTTGGTTGATCACCCGCAGATCGGCTCGATCTGCTCAGGTGGCCGCTATGAAGACCTGGCTAGCCATTACACCAAGTCCAAGCTGCCGGGTGTGGGTATCTCGATTGGCCTGACCCGTTTGTTCTGGCAGCTGCGCGAGGCCAACCTGATCGACGGCATCGCTGAAAGCAGCGTGCACGCGATGGTGGCCTTGATGGACGAGGCGGCGATGCCGCAGTCGCTGGATATCGCCCGTCGCCTGCGCGCTGGTGGCATCAATACCGAAGTGCAGATGGAGCCGAAGAAGATCGGCAAGCAGTTCCAGTATGCGGCCAAGGCCGGTATCCGGTTCGTCGTGCTGGCGGGTGAGGACGAACTGGCGCGCGGCGTGGTGGCGGTGAAGGATCTGCTGCGTGAGCAGCAGTTTGAAGTTGCCAGGGACGAACTGGCATCTACCCTGCAGGTAGAGCTGGAACAGACACGCGCGATGGCGCGTTGATGAAAAGCCCCGCATAGCGGGGCTTTTTTTTGCCTGTAGAGCCGAGCCATGCTCGGCTCGGGCGTTACCGGGAAAGCCCCTTGCCGAGCATGGCTCGGCACTACCGCTTCCGCTCCCTCCCTTTTGCGCAGCGAAGGGGAGGGCTGGGGAGGGGCTGGGCTTTCGCTGGTTTCGCTTCCGTGCGCGCTTCCCTTGTAGAGCCGAGCCATGCTCGGCTGGGGCATTACCGGGAAAACCCCATGTCGGATACCGGGTGGCGGTTTGACTCAGGGTCTGTTTCGAACTAATGTAATAGCACGCTATTACATTGATACATCATGAAGCCACGCCCCGACACCGAGCGAGAAAAACCATCCGACGCCCCATTGAAGGCGTTGGCGCGCGCTTTGGCCGCTTTGGACAAGCCGCAGGACGTGCAGGCCTTCCTGCGCGATCTGTGCACGCCGGCCGAGCTGGAGGCCATGGCCGACCGCTGGCGCGTGGTGCCTTTGCTGCGCAAAGGTGTGCCCTACCGCGAGATCTATGACTTGACCGGGGTGAGTGTCACCACCATCGGCCGGGTCGCGCGTTCGCTCGAGCACGGTGCCGGCGGCTATGCCGCCGCCATCGACCGCCTCGCCACGCGCAAAACCGAATCCAACTGAGATAACCCCATGAGTGCTTCAACCTCCGCCCCGGCACGTGACCGGCTGCGTATCGCCATTCAGAAAAGCGGCCGCTTGGCCGATCCCGCGCGCAGCCTGTTGGCGGCTTGTGGGCTGAGCTGGCGGCAGAGTCGCGACAAGCTGTTCTGCTTCGGCGAATCGTTGCCGGTGGACCTGCTGCTGGTGCGTGACGACGACATCCCGGGTTTGATCGCCGACGGCGTCTGCGACCTGGGTGTGGTCGGCCTGAACGAGCTGGACGAACAGGCCAAGGCCCGTCGCCAGGTCGGTTTGGCTGATGCGTACCAGCCACTGCGTGGGCTCGGTTTCGGTTCCTGCCGTTTGATGATCGCAGTGCCGGAAGACTGGGATTGGCAGGGTGTGCAGATGCTGCAGGGCAAGCGCATCGCCACCAGCTATCCGGCCATCCTTACCGCATGGCTGAAGCAGCAGAGCATCGACGCGCAGGTGGTGGAGCTGTCAGGCTCGGTGGAGATCGCGCCGAAGCTGGGCACAGCTGAAGTCATCTGCGATCTGGTTTCCAGCGGCGCCACGCTGGCTGCCAACCAACTCAAGCCGGTGGAAGTACTGCTCGAAAGTGAAGCAGTACTCGCCGGGCCGGTACACGAGCTTGATGACGCCCGCGCGGGCCTGATGGCGATGCTGCTGCGACGCCTCGATGGTTTGAGCAAGGTGCAGGACCAGAAACTGCTGATGTTCTCGGCCGCCGAGGAACGCGTTGAAGAACTGGCCCGCCTGTTGCCTGATGCCGAGCCGCTGCTGCGCCTGCCGGGGCAGGGCGATGCCGTGCGCCTGCAGACCATGTGCAGTGGCGCTTTGAGCTGGCAGCGGCTGGAAGAACTGGAACGTGCCGGCGCGCAAGGCTTGATGGTGTTGGCCGTGGAGAAGTCGCTGGTATGAACATCCTCGATTGGAACGCGCTAGACGCCGATGCGCAGGCGCGCGCTCTGACCCGTCCAGTACAGACTGTTGCCGCGCAGACCCGTGAGTCGGTCGCTGGTTTGATCGAGCAGGTGCGCAGCCGTGGCGACGCGGCATTGCGCGAAATCACCGAACGTTTCGATGGCATTGCGCCGGAACGCTTTGAAGTCAGTGAAGCCGAGTTTGCTGCCGCCGAACTGGCCGTCTCCGCCGAGTTGCGCATCGCCATGCAACAGGCTGCCGAGCGCATTGATGTCTTTCACCGTGCAGGCATCGCACAGCCGTACAGTGTGGAAACCGCACCCGGCGTGGTCTGCGAAAAAGTCATCCGTCCGATTTCCCGCGTTGGCCTGTACGTGCCCGCTGGCAGCGCTCCGCTGCCATCAACCGCGCTGATGCTGGGCGTGCCGGCTAAGCTGGCAGGCTGCCGCGAAGTGGTGCTGTGCACGCCGCCGCGCAAGGACGGCACGGCCGATCCCGCAGTGCTGGTGGCCGCGCGCCTGACCGGCGTGCATCGCGTGTTCAAGATCGGCGGCGCGCAGGCCATTGCGGCCATGGCGTACGGCACCGAGTCTGTGCCGTCCTGCGACAAGCTGTTTGGCCCCGGCAATGGCTTCGTTACCGAGGCCAAGCAGCAGGTCGCCCAGTCCGGTGCTGCCGCCATCGACATGCCGGCTGGTCCTTCGGAAGTGCTGGTGATCGCCGATGCCGGCGCGAACCCCGCGTTCGTTGCCGCCGATCTGCTCTCACAGGCCGAGCATGGCCCGGATTCGCAGGTGCTGTTGCTCAGTGATGATGCCGCGATGATTGCAGCCGTGCAGGATCAAGTTGAAGCCCAGGTTGCCCAGCTCAGCCGCGAGGCGATTGCCCGCCAGGCCCTGGGCGCATCGCTGCTGGTCAAGCTTGATTCGATTGCGCAGGCATTTGAAATTTCCAACCGCTACGCGCCCGAGCATTTGATCCTGGCCCTGCGCGAGCCGCGTCAGTGGCTGGACAAGGTGGAAGCAGCCGGCTCGGTGTTCCTCGGCGACTACACGCCCGAAGCGTTGGGTGACTATTGCTCAGGCACCAATCACGTGTTGCCCACCGCCGGCGCGGCCCGCGCTTACAGCGGTGTCAGCGTCGCCAGTTACCAGAACCAGATCAGCGTGCAGGCCGCCAGCCGCGAAGGTATTGCCGGCATTGGTCCGTGTGCGCTGACCTTGGCCCGTGCCGAAGGCCTGGGTGCACACGCCAATGCGGTAGCGCTGCGGCTCGGAGTTGCACCGTGAGTGTGCTCGACCTGGTACGTGAGGACCTGCGTGACTTTGGTGGTTACTCCTCCGCGCGTAGCGCCAAGCTGCAGGGCGATATCTGGCTCAATGCCAATGAATCGGCATGGGCGAATCCTGGCGATGCAGATGCCAGTTGCCGTCGTTACCCAGATCCGCAGCCGCAGCACCTGCGCGAGCGTCTGGCAGGCTTGTATGGCTGCCAGCCCGAGCAGTTACTGATCGGTCGCGGCAGCGATGAAGCCATCGATCTGCTGGTGCGCGCCCTGTGCGTTCCCGGTCGCGATGCCGTGCTCTATACGCCGCCGGTGTTCGGCATGTATGCGGTCAGTGCGCGGCTGCAGAATGCACCCGCACTGGAAGTGCCGCTGCTGGATACCGAGGCGGGGCTGGTGCCTGATATCGACGCCATCATTGCCACTGCCAAGCAGGGCAATGCCAAGCTGGTTTTCCTGTGCTCGCCGTCCAATCCTGGGGGCTCGAGCATTCCGTTGCAGCAGGTGCGGGCCGTGGCCGAGGCGCTTCGCGGCCAGGCACTGGTGGTGGTTGACGAAGCCTACGGCGAGTTTGCCGACGAGCCATCCGCGATTACTTTGATGGATCGCTTCGACAACATCGCGGTGCTGCGCACCTTGTCCAAGGCGCACGCATTGGCTGCGGTGCGTATTGGTAGTGTGATTGCCGATGCTGCACTGATCGCTGTGCTGCGGCGCTGCCAAGCGCCGTATCCCATCCCCACGCCATGCTCTGTGCTCGCGCTTGCCGGGCTGGATGAGACGGCGGTGTCCCAGACCCGCGCCCGCATCGCCACTGTCCGCAGCGAGCGCAGCCGGTTGCGCATTGCTTTGGCGCTGCAACCTTGTGTACGCCATGTTTACGGCTCGGATGCGAACTTCCTGCTGGTGCGCTTCAACGATGCCGAAGCAGCGTTTCAAGCCTTGCTGAATGCTGGTGTGGTGGTGCGTGATCAGCGCGCCGCGCCGCAGTTGCAGGACGCCCTGCGCATCACCCTGGGCACCCCCGAACAGAACGACCGCGTCCTCGACGCACTTGCCACGCTGGAGCTCACCGCATGACCCCCATTCTGTTTGTCGATCGCGATGGCACCTTGATCGAGGAGCCGGCCGACTTCCAGATCGACGCCTACGAGAAGATCCGCTTCGTCAAGAATGTGATCCCGGCGATGCTGAAGCTGCGTGATGCCGGCTACCAGTTCGTCATCGTCTCCAACCAGGACGGCCTTGGAACCGAAGGTTATCCGCAGGCCAGTTTCGACGGTCCGAACGACTTGATGCTGCAGATCTTTGCCAGCCAGGGCATACACTTTCGCGACGTGCTGGTTGACCCGAGCTGGCCGCAGGACAACAGCCCCAACCGCAAGCCGGGCATCGGCATGATGGTGTCGTATCTGCAGGACCGCAGCATCGATTGGGCGCGCTCGGGCATGGTCGGTGATCGTCCCACCGACATCCAGTTCGCCGACAACATGAAGATTCGTGGCTTCCAGCTGCGCACCGAGCAGTTTGGTGGTGAATGGGATTGGGATGCGATCGCCCACGAGCTGGCCGATGCGCCGCGCCGGGCTACGGTCCAGCGCGATACCAAGGAGACCCAGATCCGCGTGTTCGTCGACCTGGACAAAGTCGCCAGCTCGAAGATCAACACCGGCCTGCCGTTCTTCGACCACATGCTGGATCAGATCGGCCGCCACGGCGGCTTCGCGCTGGAAGTGGAAGCCAAGGGCGACCTGCATATCGACGAACACCACACCATTGAAGACACCGGTCTCGCGTTGGGCCAGGCCTTGCGTGAAGCGCTCGGCGACAAGCGCGGCATTGGTCGCTACGGCTTTACCTTGCCGATGGACGAGACCTTGGCCAGCGCCGCGTTGGATTTCAGCGGCCGCCCGTACTTCGTATTCGACGGCGAGTTCAAGCGTGAGCGCGTTGGCGACATGCCGACTGAACTGGTGCCGCATTTCTTCCGCTCGCTATGCGATGCCAGCGGCTTGAACCTCAACCTCAAGGTGGAAGGGGACAACGATCACCACAAGGTTGAAGCCTGCTTCAAGGCCTTGGCGCGCGCCCTGCGCCAGGCCATTCGCAAGGAAGGCACCGAGCTGCCCTCCACCAAGGGCGCGCTGTGAGCAGGGTCGGCCTGGTTGATGCTGGCGGCGCGAACCTGGGATCGGTGCGCTACGCATTGGAGCGGCTGCAGGTTGACGTGCAGATGGTGCGCGCACCTGCCGATCTGGTCGGTCTTGAACGGGTGATCCTGCCGGGCGTGGGTGCTGCGGCCGAGGGCATGCGACGCTTGCATGCGCAGGGGCTGGTGCAGCCATTGCGCGAGCTGCAGGTGCCGCTGATGGGTATCTGCCTTGGCATGCAGTTGCTGTTCGAGCGCTCCGAAGAGGGCGATGTGGAGTGCCTGGGCCTGTTGCCGGGTATCGTCCGCCGCCTGCATCCCGGCGTTGGTGTACGGGTGCCGCATATGGGCTGGAACAAGTTGCTGGCCTTGCGCGGATCGCCGCTGCTGGATGGTGTTCCGCTTGGCTCCAGCGCCTATTTCGTGCACAGCTACGCCGCTCCAGTCACCTCTGACACCGTGGCGGCCTGCCATCACGGCGGCTTGTTTACTGCGGTGGTACAGCGCGAACGTCTATGCGGCGCGCAGTTCCACCCCGAGCGTTCGGCCGGCCCTGGCGCACGCATCCTGCAGAACTTTCTTGAGATTGCCGCATGAGCTTCACTGTTTACCCCGCGCTGGATATCCGTGACGGCCGCGTTGTGCGCCTGCTGCAGGGCGATTACGCCAAGCAGACCACTTACGGTGACGATGCCTTGCCGCGTGCGCAGGCATTTGCGGCAACTGGCGCCAAATGGATGCATCTGGTCGATCTGGATGCGGCAAAGGCCGGCGGCTATACCCTGGCCCCCTTGCTGCAGCAGATCGCGGCGACCACCACGCTGAAGGTGCAGACTGGCGGCGGCGTGCGCGGCCGTGATGATGTGGCGCGCATGCTTGATGCAGGTGCCAGTCGCGTGGTGATCGGTTCCTTGGCGGTGCGCCAGCCCGAGCAGGTGTTGGGCTGGCTGGTTGAGTTCGGTGCCGAGCAGCTGACCATCGCGCTGGACACCCGACAGGGCGAAGATGGCGTGTGGCGGCTGCCAGTGCACGGCTGGACCGAAACCGCAGACGTGACCTTGGATGAGTTGGCCCAGCGCTACGCGCAGGCCGGCATGAAGCACCTGCTGTGCACCGACATCTCCCGTGACGGCATGTTGTCCGGACCGAACATCGAGTTGTACGCACATCTTGCGAAATTGTTGCCGGGCGTTGCTGTGCAGGCTTCGGGCGGCGTGCGCGATGCCGACGACATCCGCGCTGCCAAGGCAGCAGGTTGCGGCGGTGCGGTGCTGGGCAAGGCGCTGCTTGAAGGGCGCCTGCAGCTGGATGAGGCCTTGTCATGCTGAGCCGGCGCATCATTCCCTGCCTGGACGTGCGCGAAGGCCGCGTGGTCAAGGGGGTCAAATTCCGTGACCACATCGACATGGGTGACATCACCGAGTTGGCGCTGCGCTACCGCGATCAGGGTGCTGATGAGCTGGTGTTCTACGACATCTCCGCTAGCCCGGAAGGCCGCTCGGTAGACCGCGCCTGGATTGAGCGGGTGGCGCGTTTGATCGACATTCCATTTTGCGTGGCCGGCGGCATACGCGATGTCGAAACCGCGCGCGCCGTGCTCCATTCCGGTGCCGACAAGATTTCCATCAATACGCCAGCGCTGGAACGCCCGCAGTTGATTGCAGAGCTCGCTGAAGCCTTCGGCCAACAATGCGTAGTGATTGGCATCGACTCCATCCGCGAGCTCGACGGCCAGTGGCGGGTGCGCTCTTATACCGGCGACCCAAGCAAGACCCGCGCCGAAGCAAGGCTCACCTTGGACTGGGTGCGTGAAGTACAAGCCCACGGCGCAGGTGAAATAGTGCTGAACTGCATGGACAGCGACGGCGTGCGCAAGGGGTACGATATTGCACAGTTGCGCCAGGCCCGGGCGCTGTGCACGGTTCCGTTGATCGCCTCTGGCGGCGCGGGCACGCCGCAGCATTTCGCCGATGTATTCGAACAGGCTGACGTTGACGGGGCATTGGCTGCCAGTGTGTTCCACTCCGGCGCCATTGCAATTCCGGAACTGAAGCAGTTCCTGCGCGAACAACAAATCGAGGTTAGGGATGTCTACTGAATTCAAGCCGGTTGATCCGGCCGCATTGGACTGGGACAAGGTCAACGGCATGATCCCGGTCATCATCCAGGACGAAGCCACACTGCGCGTGCTGATGCTTGGCTACATGGACCGCGACGCATTGGAAACCACCCGCAGCAGCGGCAAGGTCACCTTCTTCAGCCGCAGCAAGAAGCGTTTGTGGACCAAGGGTGAGAGCTCCGGTAACCATCTGGATCTGGTCGACATCCGCAGCGATTGCGACAACGATACCTTGCTGGTCACCGTGCGCCCGCACGGACCCACCTGCCACACCGGCGAGACCAGCTGCTTCAGCGCCGCACCGGGCAACTTCCTCGGTGCATTGAATGCCCTGATCAAACAGCGCGAGCACGACCGTCCGCTCAACAGCTATACCACCAAGCTGTTCGAGAAGGGCGCACGCCATATCGCGCAGAAAGTGGGCGAAGAGGGCGTGGAAACCGCGTTGGCCGGCGTCGTACAGCGCGATGACGAATTGTTGGGCGAATCCGCCGACCTGCTGTTCCACCTGATCGTGCTTCTGCGCGCGCGCGGCCTGTCACTGGACGACGCTATCTGCGTGCTCGAAGACCGCCACGCCAAGGCTGTTGAAAAGGCCGCAAGCTGAGCAGCTGTAGTGCCGAGCCATGCTCGGCAGGGGCTCTACAGGGAAACCCAAACGCCACCGGTAAGGCCCAGCCGAGCATGGCTCGGCTCTACAGGGAAAACCTAACGCCACCGGTAAGGCCTAGCCGAGCATGGCTCGGCTCTACAGGAAAAGCCAGACGCCACCGGTAAGGCCCAGCCGAGCATGGCTCGGCTCTACAGGTATCGTTCGCCACCTGCCGCAATGCCTTTGCAGCATCCCGGGGCGATAATGGGTGCCTGCCCATTGTCGTCGAGGACTCCATGCGCCCATCCCTGCCAACCGCTCTGTTGCTGGCTTGTATGCCCTTTGCCGCGAGCGCTTCCTGCGCCGGTGGGGTGGTTTTCCTCGACAGCAACGGCAATGGCCAGCAGGACGCAGGCGAGAAGCCGCTGGCTGGCATCCGTGTTTCCGATGGCGAGCACATCGTCAGCACCGGCAGGGACGGTCGCTACCAGCTGCCAGCCTCCAACCAGCCCAATATCTTCATCATCAAGCCGGCCGGTTACAGCGCTGCCAAACGTGCAGACGGCCTGCCGGACATCTGGCGACCACAGGTGGGCGAGGGCGACCAGCAGTGCCGGCCGTTCGCGCTGAAGCCAGAAAAGAACGCACCCAGCAGCTTCCAGGCCCTGCTGCTGGCCGACAGCCAGACCAGCACGGCCCTGGACGTAGGCTACTTCGAGCGCGACATCATCGAGCCGCTGCGTGGCAAGCATCAGGCGCGTCTGGGCATGACCCTGGGTGACATCACCAATGATGACCCCAGCCTCTATCCGGCGCTGACGAAGGCGGTCACTTCGCTGGGCGTGCCGTGGCTGCACGTCCCCGGCAACCACGACATGGATCTGGGTGCGAGCAGCGACGCCGATTCGCTGGCCAGTTTCCATCGCCAGCTTGGCCCGGACACCTACGCCTGGGAAGAGGCCTCGATGGTGTTCATCGGCATGGACGACATCATTGCCCAGCCTGGGCAGAAGCCTGCTTATGTCGGCGGTCTGCGCGAGGATCAGTTCGCCTTCCTCGAGGCGTACCTGCCCACCATTCCCAAGGACAAGCTGGTGGTGCTGGGCTTCCATATCCCGCTGTTCGACCACGTCTACCGTGCGGAAGATCGCGCCCGTCTGTTCAAACTGCTGGAAGAGGTGCCGCATCCGCTGATTGTCAGTGGCCATACCCACAACCAGAGCCAGGTGTTCTGGAGCGCGCAGCAGGGTTGGAACGGCACCAAGCCGCTGCACGAATACAATGTCGGCGCCGCCTGTGGTGCGTTCTGGTCCGGGGTGAAGGATGCACAGGGTATTCCCGATACCACCATGGCCGACGGCACGCCCAATGGCTACGGTCTGCTCAATGTTCGCCCGCAAGGCCAGTACAGCGTTGAATACCGTGTTGCCCGCGCGCCGGCAGATCAGCAGATCGCCTTGCATGCGCCGAAGGTGCTGCGGCAGGGTGCGTATCCGGCCTGGGGCATCTACGCCAATGTGTTCATGGGCTATGACGGCCTGCCGGTGGAATTCCGTGTGGATGGCGGCGAGTGGCAGCCGATGAAACAGGTCAAGCAGGCTGACCCGCGTTTGTTGGTGGAGAACATTGCCGATGATCTTGCGGACAGTCTGCGTGGCTACGATCGTACGCCGGAAGCAGTGCCGTCCAACCACCTGTGGCGTGCCGCATTGCCGACCAAGCTCAGTGAGGGCGAGCACGCGGTGGAAGTGCGCACTACCTTGAATGGCGTGGAGTACCGTAGCCAGGCCAGCTACCGGCTGCAGGCCGCACAGCCCTGACAACAAGGGCTGTTGTGGGAGCGGCGTCAGCCGCGGAGCAGGCAATGCTTGCAGTCAAGGAATCTCTGCAATCTGATGATGTACTAGGTTCGCGGCTGACGCCGCTCCCACAAGCTTGGGCAGTTTGCCGGCTGGCGCTTGGGTTGATGTTTGTGGGAGCGGCATCAGCCGCGAAGCCGGGAATGCGGCTGTTCCAGGTACTTTTGTAATCTGACAATCTACGAGTTTCGCGGCTCACGCCGCTCCTACAAAAGCAGGGTGCACGGACGCTATGCGTTGGAAGACAGCTGCAGTAAAACCCACGATTCTTGGCATGGCATTGGTTACGAGCGGTTGTGGCTTCCCGCTGCCAGGCGCCCAATCCAACGTCGAACCGATGGACCCGGCACGTCAGCTGATCGGGCAGGTGCAAGGGCAGGGTGCGAGCAGCCCGCTGCTTGGCAGCGAGGTGCTGATCGAAGGTATCGTGGTGCGCAACCTGATGGGCGACAGCGACGACATCGGTCAGGAGCTCAAGGAAACCCTGGGCGAAGGTGATCGTGGCACGCCCACCATCGGTTGGTTCCTGCAGGACGAGGGCGATGGCAATCCGGCTACATCCGATGGGGTGTTCGTGCTGGATCAGGGCTACGACACCTCGATCAACATGCCGGCCGAGGCAGAGTTCACCATGCGCATGGGCTCGCGGCTCCGCACCGGTGATCGGGTAGCCGTACGCGGTACCGTGGTGGAGTTGCCGCAGCTGCAGGTAGCTGATCAGCCGCGCAGCACCGGTCATCGGGTTTCGCGCGGCGATGCGGGCGGGATGGTTACCGCCATCGCGGCGATGTCGCTGACGCTGGTTGGGTCTGATGAGCGCGCTGCAGCAATCGTACCTGTCACCTTTGCAGGTAATGGTGACGATGAGTCCCGCGAAGGCATGCGGCTCTAATACGTCTTTGTTGCAGCGAACGCCGGCCGTCGCTGACAAGCAGGACGCTGCAAGCGGCTATCAGGGCTCGCTCGCGAGCAGATCACATGCACAAAAAAGCCTCCCCGTTTCCGAGGAGGCTTTTAGAGATCAAGCTCGAAGCATCAAGCTTCCGGCTTGGCGTCGCGCAGCTCGCGGCGCAGGATCTTGCCGACGTTGGTCTTGGGCAGTTCCTTGCGGAACTCAACGATGCGCGGGTGCTTGTAACCGGTCAGGTTTGCGCGGGCGAATTCCTTCACCTGCTCCTCGGTGAGGCTGGGGTCCTTCTTGACGATGACCACCTTCACCACTTCGCCCGACTTCTCGTTGGGAGCACCAACGGCGGCCACTTCCAGGATGCCCGGCATCATCGCCAGCACGTCCTCGATTTCATTCGGGTAGACGTTGAAGCCGGACACCAGGATCATGTCCTTCTTGCGGTCGACGATATAGAAGAAGCCGTTCTCGTCCATGCGCGCCATGTCGCCGGTATGCAACCAGCCGTCGGCATCCATGACCTTGTCGGTCTCATCCTGGCGGTGCCAGTAGCCCTTCATCACCTGCGGACCGCGGATGCACAGTTCGCCCACTTCACCCGTCGCTACCATCTGCCCATCGTCGGTCTTGACGCAGGCTTCGGTGGACGGGATCGGCAAGCCGATGGCGCCGTTGTATTCCTTCAGATCCAGCGGGTTGATACAGGCAGCCGGTGAAGTCTCGGTCAGGCCGTAGGCTTCCACCAGAGTGACGCCGGTGACCTTCTTCCACTTGTCGGCCACAGCGCGCTGCACGGCCATGCCGCCGCCGAGTGCGAACTTCAGATTGGAGAAGTCGACTTCATCGAAGCCCTCGGTGTTGAGCAGGCCGTTGAACAGCGTGTTGACGCCGGTGATGGCGGTGAAGCGATTGTTCTTGAGCTCCTTGATGAAGCCCTTCATGTCGCGTGGGTTGGTGATCAGGTAGTTCAGGCCGCCAAGCTTCATGAAGACAAGGCCGTTCGCCGTCAATGCGAAGATGTGGTACAGCGGCAGCGCGGTGATGATCACTTCCTCGCCCGGCTTGACGCCCGAGGCACCGATCCAGGCCGAGGCCTGCTGCATGTTGGCGATCAGGTTGCGGTGGGTCAGCATCGCGCCCTTGGCCACGCCGGTGGTGCCGCCGGTGTACTGCAGGAAGGCGATGTCGTCGTGGTCCACCTCGACTACCGGCATGCTGTGGCGCTTGCCCAGCTTCAGCGCATCCTTGAAGCGGATGGCCTTGGGCAGATCGTAGTCCGGCACCATCTTCTTCACGTACTTCAGTACGAAGTTGACGATGGGGCCCTTGGGGAAGCCGAGCATGTCGCCCAGGCCGGTGGTGATGACCTGCTTGACCTGTGTATCGGCGATGACCTGTTGCACGGTGTCGCCGAAGTTGTCGACGACCAGCAGCACGGAGACACCAGCATCGACCAGCTGGTGCTTGAGCTCACGCGCGGTATACAGCGGGTTGACGTTCACCACGGTGAGGCCGGCGCGCAGGATGCCGAAGATGGCAATCGGGTACTGCAGGCAGTTGGGCATCATGATCGCAACGCGGTCGCCCTTCTTCAGCTGCAGTTCGCCCAGCAGGTAGGCAGCGAACTGGGTAACCAGAACGTCCGCTTCGCCATAGGTCAGCACCTTGCCGAAGTTGGAGTAGGCCGGGCGATCACGGAACTTGGCGACCGAGGCATTGAACACATCGGCGACGGAGTGGAATTCGTTGACGTCGATTTCAGCCGGTACACCAGCCGGGTAGCTCTGCAGCCAAGGACGTTCTTGCGTCATCTTCCCCTCCAGGAAATGGAATGATCTAGTGGCCAGGCCCGATCATCGGGCACCGGCGTTATTGTTGCCAGCATACCGTTCCGAATTGAAAAGGCGAAGGGATAGATGATGCGATCAGTCTTCAACTGCATGCTTTGTGCGGTGATCATGCTTTTGCTGGCCGCTTGCGGCCGCGACCCACCGGAACAGCGCCTGCGCGAAAGTTTTGCTGCAATGCAAAAAAGCGTGGAGGCCGGCAAGCCTGGCGACTTCATGGAGGCGGTGGCCGAAGACTTCGTCGGCAACGAGGGTTTGGATCGCGCCGGGATGGAGCGTCTGCTGCGCGGGCAGTTGTTGCTCAATGCCAAGGTGGGGGTGCAGACCGGGCCGTTGCGGGTGGAGATGGGCGAGGGTGGTACTGCGACGGTGCGCTTCACTGTACTGCTGACGGGTGGCAGCCAAGGGCTGCTGCCCGAGCGCGGGCAGATGCAGGAAGTGGTTACTGGTTGGCGCGAGCAGGATGGGGAGTGGCAGGTGTATAGCGCGGATTGGGGACCGGTGGGTGGGGAAGGGTGAGCTGCTGGCTTGGCAGGTGGTTTAATGTTTTGAAGCTTTAGAGCGCAAAGGCACCCCTCCCCAGCCCTCCCCTTGGCTACGCCAAAGGGAGGGGGCAGAGCAGCCCTTGCTTGTCTCCCTTTGGCGTAGCCAAGGGGAGGGTTGGGGAGGGGTGCTCTTGCTCTGGCTGCAAAACCTCAGTCAATGAAAGAAGAACGCCCCAAAAGGGGCGTTCTTCCAACAAACCAATCAACGCAGCAGATCAGGCTGCTTTCTTAGCCGCCAGCTGCCGCAACACGTACTGCAGCAAGCCACCATTACGGAAGTACTCCACTTCCTTCGGCGTCAGCAGCAGCACCTTGGCGGTGAAGCTCTTCTTGCTGCCATCGGCCTTGGTCGCGGTGACGGTGGCGATCTTGGCCTTGCCATCGTCAAGCCCGGTCACATCAAACACTTCCGAGCCATCCAGGCCCAGGGTCTGTGCGTTCTCGCCGTCGTGGAACTGCAGCGGCAGCACACCCATGCCGACAAGGTTGGAGCGGTGGATACGCTCGAAGCTCTCGGCGATCACTGCCTTGACGCCCAGCAGGTTGGTGCCCTTGGCCGCCCAGTCACGCGAGGAGCCGGTGCCGTATTCCTTGCCGGCCAGTACCACCAGCGGCACGCCGTCGGCCTTGTACTTCATTGCGGCGTCATAGATGGCCAGCTTTTCGCCGGTCTGGCTGCCGGGCGCGTAGTACAGCGTGTTGCCACCTTCTTCGCCGCCGAACATCAGGTTCTTGATGCGGATGTTGGCGAAGGTGCCGCGCACCATCACATCGTCATTGCCGCGGCGGCTGCCGTAGCTGTTGAAGTCGGCCGGCTGCACGCCACGCGACTGCAGGAAGCGGCCGGCAGGTGAGTCCTTCTTGATGTTGCCGGCCGGCGAGATGTGGTCGGTGGTGATCGAGTCACCAAACAGGCCCATCACCCGCGCGCCGTGGATGTCGCTGATGCTGCCGACCTGCATGGTCATGCCGTCGAAGTAGGGCGGATTCTTGATATAGGTCGAATCGCTGTTCCATTCGTAGGCCTGGCCTTCAGGCGATTCGATCTGCGCCCAGCGGGTGTCGCCCTTGAACACATCAGCGTAGTTCTGCTTGAACATCTCCGGGCCGACGGTGGCGGCGATGGTGTCGCCGATTTCCTTGTTGCTGGGCCAGATGTCGCGCAGGTAGACGTCCTGGCCGTCGCTGCCCTTGCCCAGCGGCTCCTTGCTCAGGTCGATGCGGACCGTGCCGGCGATGGCGTAGGCGACCACTAGCGGCGGCGAGGCCAGGTAGTTGGCTTTCACTTCCGGGTGCACGCGGCCTTCGAAGTTGCGGTTGCCCGACAGCACCGAGGCCACTACCAGATCACCGGCAGCAATACCGGCGCTGACTTCGGTGGGCAACGGGCCGGAGTTGCCGATGCAGGTGGTGCAGCCGTAGCCGACCACGAAGAAGCCCAGCTTCTCAAGCTCGTTGAGCACGCCGGCCTTTTCCAGATAGTCGGTAACCACGCGCGAGCCCGGTCCAAGCGAGGTCTTGACCCACGGCTTGGCTTTGAGCCCCAGCCGCGCCGCGTTGCGCGCCAGCAGGCCGGCGCCCAGCATCACCGCCGGGTTGGAGGTGTTGGTGCAGGAGGTGATGGCGGCGATGACCACCGCGCCATCCTTCAGCCGTACCGGCTGCTCATTGATGACGACATCGGCGTGGCCCTTGGCCAGTTGCTCGTTGCCAACCGCGGCGCCGCCACCTTCATTGATGAAGTCGGATACGTCGCCATTGCGTTGCTCGCGGTGGCTGGTCAGGCCCTTCAGTGCTTCGCTGAAGTTGCTGTGCACGTCTTCCAGCAGTACGCGGTCCTGCGGGCGCTTGGGGCCCGCCATCGACGGCTTGACCTCGGCCATGTCCAGTTCCAGCGTGGCGCTGTATTGCGCATGCGGGCTGTTGGCGTCGTGCCACAGGCCTTGTGCCTTTGCGTAGGCTTCAACCAGGTTGATCTGCGCATCGCTGCGGCCGGACAGGCGCAGGTAGTTCAGCGATTCCGCATCGATCGGGAAGATGCCGCAGGTGGCGCCGTATTCCGGGGCCATGTTGGCGATGGTGGCGCGGTCGGCCAGCGGCAGGTGCTGCAGGCCCTCGCCGTAGAACTCGACGAACTTGCCGACCACGCCGAGCTTGCGCAGCATCTGGGTGACGGTCAGCACCAGATCGGTAGCGGTGGTGCCCTCGGGGAGCTTGCCGGTCAACTTGAAGCCGACCACCTGCGGGATCAGCATCGAGGACGGCTGGCCCAGCATCGCGGCTTCGGCCTCGATGCCGCCCACGCCCCAGCCGAGCACGCCGATGCCGTTGATCATGGTGGTATGCGAGTCGGTACCGAACACGGTATCCGGGAAGGCCCAGTTGCTGCCGTCGATCTGCCGTTCCATCACCACACGGGCGAGGTTTTCCAGGTTGACCTGGTGGACGATGCCGGTGTTCGGTGGCACCACCTTGAAGTTCTCGAAGGCCTTCTGGCCCCAGCGCAGGAAGCTGTAGCGTTCCTGGTTGCGCTGGAACTCGATCTTGCCGTTGAGGTCCAGCGCGTCAGGGCGCCCGAACACGTCGACCTGCACGGAATGGTCGATGACCAGTTCTGAAGGAATCAGTGGGTTGATCTGCTCGGCGTTGCCGCCGAGCTTGGTGACCGCATCGCGCATCGCTGCAAGGTCAACCACACAGGGCACACCAGTGAAATCCTGCAGCACCACGCGCGCCGGCATGAAGGCAATTTCGGTATCGGGCTCAGCCTTGGGGTTCCAGCGGGCGACAGCTTCGATGTGGTCCGGGCCAACGGTCTGGCCGCCGTCCTCGTGCCGGAGCAGGTTCTCCAGCAGGATCTTCATCGAGTAGGGAAGGTGGGAGATGTCGAACTTCTGGCCGAGCTTGGGAAGGCTGCAGTAGGTGTACTGCTGGCCGCCAACCTCCAGTTGGCTACGGGTGGAGAATGTATCGCTCATACAGCTGACTCCTCTTGGTACAGATGGCTTGCGGCGGCGCTGTGGGCGCTGCGCGGGCTTTTCAGAGCCGTGGGGCTCTGCCTATGAATGCCAGTCCGAGTATGGACGAAGCATCCTGCAATCGGTTCATGTTTGCTGGCCCCAGTTTAGGCAACGGCTTGTTGCGCGCATGTAACGGTTCCAAGGCGCGGTAGTGTGCGCAGCGCGTTGCACCCGTAGTGCCGAGCCATGCTCGGCAGGAGCGTTACCAGCAGATCCCAGCCGATCAAGGGAATCAGGTTTGTAGGAGCGGCGTAAGCCGCGAAGCCACTGCTGCGTCAGTCGGCAAAGGATCCGCCCCTCCCCCCCCTCCCCTTGGCTGCGCCAAAGGGAGGGGGGGGCTGTAGTGCCGAGCCATGCTCGGCAGGGGCCTTCCCGGTAAAGCCTCAGCCGACCATGGGTCGGTTCTAAAGGGGGGTGCTTGGGGTATGTCGGCCGAAGTATGTATAATTCGTACATACTTCATTGGAGGTCCCATGGACGCCACCGTAGCTGAACGCGGGCAGATAACGCTGCCCAAGGCTGTACGCGACGCTTTGGGTCTGACCAAGGGCACCCAGCTCAAGGTTGAGCTGGAGGGCAGCCGCATCATCCTGCGCAAGAGCGTGGACGACGCCATCTCGCGCGCCCGCGGCAAGTTCGCCCTGGACGGATTTGAGTCGGCCGAACAGGCCGTGCGTACCGTCCGTGACGAGGCCGGCGAGGCATGATGATCGCCGTTGACTCACCGGTCCTGATCGAACTGCTCAGCGACGGCCCGCGCGCCGACGCGGTGGAGGCCTGCCTGCGGCAGGCCTTGGTCGGCGGCAGGGTGGTCATCTGCGGTACCACCTTGGCCGAGATCTGCGCATCACTGCGCGGCGGCGCCGAGGTGCAGGGCGCGCTGGAAGAAATGGGCGTCCATTTCAATCCGCTGGAAGCAAAATCCGCGCTGCGTGCCGGCGAGATGCATCGCCGCCACCGGCAGCGCAGCGGCGATACCCGCCGCATCGACGATTTCATGGTGGGCGCGCACGCACTGCTGCAGTGCGACGGCCTGATCACCTGGAACGACACGTTTTATCGCGACTACTTCAAGGGCCTGAAGCTGATCGTGCCGCAAGCCTGAGAGCCCATCCATTCTTTAACCGTTACACCCGGGAGTTGTCATGTTGGAAGCCTACCGCCACCACGTAGCTGAGCGCGCCGCGCTTGGCATCCCGCCGTTGCCGCTCACTGCACAGCAGACGGCCGACGTCATCGAGCTGCTGAAGAACCCGCCGGCTGGCGAAGCCGAGTTCCTGGTCGACCTGATCACCAACCGCGTGCCGGCTGGTGTCGATGACGCCGCCAAGGTCAAGGCCTCGTACCTGGCTGCCATCGCCTTCGGCAGCGAGAAGAACGCACTGATCAGCCGTGCGCGCGCCACCGAACTGCTGGGCACCATGCTCGGCGGTTACAACGTCGCGCCGTTGATCCAGTTGCTGGACGACGCCGAAGTCGGCGCCATTGCCGCTGAAGGTCTGAAGCACACCCTGCTGGTGTTCGATGCATTCCACGACGTGCAGGAAAAGGCCAAGGCCGGCAACGCCAATGCACAGGGCGTGCTGCAGAGCTGGGCCGATGCCGAGTGGTTCACCAGCAAGCCGGAAGTGCCGCAGAGCCTGACCATCACCGTGTTCAAGGTGCCGGGCGAAACCAATACCGACGACCTGTCGCCGGCCCCGGATGCCACCACCCGCCCGGACATCCCGATGCACGCCCTGGCGATGCTGAAGAACAAGCGTCCCGACGCACCGTTCGTGCCGGAAGAAGACGGCAAGCGCGGCCCGATCCAGGAAATCCTGTCGCTGAAGGACAAGGGCCACCTGGTTGCCTACGTTGGCGACGTGGTCGGCACCGGCTCCAGCCGCAAGTCCGCCACCAACTCGGTGCTGTGGTTCACCGGTGAAGACATCCCCTTCATCCCGAACAAGCGCTTCGGCGGCGTGTGCCTGGGTTCGAAGATCGCCCCGATCTTCTACAACACCATGGAAGACGCTGGCGCACTGCCGATCGAGCTGGACGTGTCGAAGATGGAGCACGGCGATGTGGTCGAGCTGCGTCCGTACGACGGCAAGGCACTGAAGAACGGCGAAGTGATCGCCGAATTCCAGGTCAAGAGTGACGTGCTGTTCGACGAAGTGCGCGCCGGTGGCCGTATTCCGCTGATCATCGGCCGTGGCCTGACCGCCAAGGCGCGTGAAGCGCTGGGCCTGCCGGTCACCGACCTGTTCCGCCTGCCGGTGCAGCCGGCCGACACCGGCAAGGGTTACTCGCTGGCACAGAAGATGGTTGGCCGCGCCTGTGGCCTGCCGGAAGGCAAGGGCATGCGCCCGGGCACCTACTGCGAACCGAAGATGACTTCGGTGGGCTCGCAGGACACCACCGGTCCGATGACCCGTGACGAGCTGAAGGACCTGGCCTGCCTGGGCTTCTCGGCCGACCTGGTGATGCAGTCGTTCTGCCACACCGCGGCTTACCCGAAGCCGGTGGACGTCAAGACCCACCACACCCTGCCGGAGTTCATCTCCACCCGTGGCGGCGTCTCGCTGCGTCCGGGCGATGGCGTGATCCATAGCTGGCTCAACCGCATGCTGCTGCCGGACACCGTCGGCACCGGTGGTGACTCGCACACCCGTTTCCCGGTCGGCATCTCGTTCCCGGCCGGTTCGGGCCTGGTCGCCTTCGCTGCTGCCACCGGCGTCATGCCGCTGGACATGCCGGAGTCGGTGCTGGTGCGCTTCAAGGGCAAGATGCAGCCGGGCGTGACCCTGCGTGACCTGGTCAACGCGATCCCGCTGTACGCGATCAAGTCCGGTCTGCTGACCGTGGCCAAGGCTGGCAAGAAGAACATCTTCTCCGGCCGCATCCTGGAAATCGAAGGTTTGCCGGATCTGAAGGTCGAGCAGGCGTTCGAACTGTCCGATGCCTCGGCTGAGCGTTCGGCCGCTGGTTGCTCGGTGCACCTGAACAAGGAGCCGATCATCGAGTACCTGACCAGCAACATCACCCTGCTGAAGTGGATGATTGCCGAGGGTTACCAGGACGCACGTTCGCTGGCCCGCCGCATCGAGAAGATGGAAGCATGGCTGGCCAACCCGGAACTGCTGCAGGGTGATGCCGACGCCGAGTACGCTGCCGTCATCGAGATTGACCTGGCCGACATCCACGAGCCGATCGTGGCCTGCCCGAACGACCCGGATGACGTGAAGACCCTGTCCGAAGTTGCCGGTGCCAAGATCGACGAAGTGTTCATCGGTTCGTGCATGACCAACATCGGTCACTTCCGCGCCGCTGCCAAGCTGCTGGAAGGCAAGCGTGACATCCCGACCCGTCTGTGGGTTGCACCGCCGACCAAGATGGATGCCTCAGAGCTGACCAAGGAAGGCGTGTACGGCACCTTCGGTTCGGCTGGCGCGCGCATGGAAATGCCGGGCTGCTCGCTGTGCATGGGCAACCAGGCACAGATCCGCGAAGGCTCCACCGCGATGTCGACCTCGACCCGTAACTTCCCGAACCGCCTGGGCCGCAACACCAACGTGTACCTGGGTTCGGCCGAACTGGCCGCAATCTGCTCGCGTCTGGGTCGCATCCCGACCAAGGAAGAGTACATGGCCGACGTTGGCGTGCTGGATTCGGCAGGTGCCGAGATCTACCGCTACATGAACTTCGACCAGATCAGCGATTACAAGGACGTGGCCGATTCGGTCAACGCCTGAGTTGTAGCTGAGTAGTAATGGTTGAACGAGAAACCCCGGCGCAAGCCGGGGTTTTTTGTTGCCCGAAAATTTAGTTGCTGCTGTTGTAGGAGCGGCGTGAGCCGCGAAGCTGATGGATTCGCAGATTGCGGAGTGCGCGGTCATTCATTGCACCCAGCTTCGCGGCTTACGCCGCTCCTACAAAAGTAAAGCGGCTCGCGCCGCTCTCCAAAAAATTTGCGTGGCCCGGGGAAGCACAGCGCGACTGGGAGGTACCGTTCTTGGCGGAAAGTACCTGGGGAGCCCCAGTCGCACTGTGCTTGCCGGGACCACGCAAAGTGGTGCCTGCCTGTAAGTCTTACCGCTCGCGGAATGCTTCGCGTGCCTTCAATACCGGCTTCAGCAGATACTCCAGTACGGTCTTCTCACCGGTACGGATCTCCACCGAGGCGATCATGCCCGGGATGATCGGCAATTCTTTGCCACCGGCTTCCAGGGCGCTCTTGTCGGTCAGTACCGTCACTCGGTAGTAAGTGCTGTCTGGACGACCAGCGCCACCCTTCTCTTCGTCCTTCAATGTATCCGGGCTGATCAACTCGACTTTGCCATCCAAGCCACCATAGATGCCATAGTCATATGCGGTTATCTTCACCTTCGCCGGCAAGCCCGGCCGCAGGAACGCAACATCGGAAGGGCGAATTTTTCCTTCCACCAGCAGTTGGTCTTCGAGCGGAACAATTTCCAGAATGTGCTCGCCGGGCTGGATCACGCCGCCAACAGTATTGACCCGCACGTTCTTCACCGTGCCGCGTACCGGCGCGGTAATGGTGGTGCGCTCAACCACGTCGGCGCGGCCGACCAGGTTTTCGCTGGTCTGCGAGAGCTCCATTTCCAGCTTGACCAGCTCGGAATTGGCATCGGAACGGTAACGATTACGCCGCTCCACGATCTGCGAGCGGATGTCGTTGGCCTGCCGGCGCATGCGCAGCAGCTCCACATCCGAAAGCAAGCCCTTGGCAGCCAGCGGCTGGGCCAGGTTGATCTCGCGCATGGACAGGGCGTAGCTCTGCTCCAGCGATGCAACACCTTCTTCAAGCGCGCGACGACGCGCGTTGAATGCACGGGTCTCGCTGGCAACTTCGTCCTCGAACTCGCTTACCTGTGCATCGAATACCAACGGCTCGCCATAGGCCTCGGCACGCAGGCGGGCGATGGTGGCCTTCAGCGAAATGACCTTGCTCAGTGCTTCGCGATAGCTGGCATTGGCACGTGTAGGGTCGATCTTCAGCAGCACCTGGCCGCTTTCGACGATGTCGCCTTCGTGTGCCGACATTTCGGCCAGGATGCCGCCTTCCAGACTCTGGATGACCTGCTCACGGCTTTTGGAAACGATCTTTGCCTCGCCCTTGGTGATCTCCTCGACCCGGGCAAAGTGCGCCCACGTCACGCCAACAACGACAACCAGCAAGATCATGTAGGTGACGAGGCGCGAGCCGGGCGTGGTCTGGGCCAGCAGCGACTCGGATACATCATCCATGAATGCGGCGTCAGCGGCGCTGATGGATGTGGCGTCTTTTTTCGATTTCTTCCAGGGGAACATTACTGGGCCTCCTGCTGTTGGGGTTTGGATTGCCGCACACGAGTGGGGGCAGGCTGAATGGATGGTGCCGGTGCGGAGGTGGAAGCAGTCACCGAAGTCGGCGCCTGTACCGAGGCGGAGGCTGTCACCGCGGTTGGTGCAGCTACCGAAGTGCCGGCCGTTGCCTGATCCTTGTCACGAGCTGCTGCCTGTGACTGGGCTTGCGACGCTTTCTCCGCATTGGCACCAAGTGCTGTCAGCACGTTAGCCTTTGGCCCATCAGCGAACACGCGGCCGTTGTCCATCACAATCACCCGGTCTACCAGGTTGAGCAGCGAAGGACGGTGGGTGACCAACACCAGCGTCTGGCCTTGTGTGGCGCGATGCAGGTGCTCAAGGAACTGCGCTTCGGTCTGCGCGTCCATTGCGCTGGTGGGTTCATCCATCAACAGCAGGCGCGGGCGCGCGAGCAAGGTGCGCGCCAAGGAAATCAACTGGCGCTGACCTCCGGACACGCCATCACCATTTTCCCCGATGGGCAGGTTGACGCCGCGCGGATGCGAGGCGGCAAACTGGTCCAGGCCGGTGAGGCGCAGTACCCGCAGGAACTCATCAACAGTGGCTTCCGGGCAGCCCAGCATCACGTTCTCGCGCAAGGTGCCGTGGAACAGACGTGCTTCCTGATTGACGAAGCCCACGGCTTTGCGCCAGTCGGCCGGGTCGATCTGATTGACATCCAGGCCGTCGGTGAAAATCTGTCCCTCGGTGGGGGAGTACAGGCGTGACATCACCCGCAGCAGCGTCGACTTGCCGCTGCCGATGCGGCCAAGGATGGCAACGCGCTCACCCGGGGCGATGGACAGGTTGATATCGGTCAGCACCGGTGGGTTGGGCTGCATCGGCGGTGCCGGGTAGGCGAAGCCGATCTTCTTCAGGGCGATCTGCCCGCTCAGTTCTGGTACCGGCAGGTAGTCCTGGGCCGGGTCGCGGTCCTGTGGCATTTCCATCAGTTTGTTCAGCGAACCCAGCGCAGCCTTGGCCTGCTGGAAGCGCACCGCAAGCCCGATCACCTGGCCCAGCGGTGCGGTAGCGCGGCCGGCCAACATCACCGTGCCGATCAACGCGCCCATGCTGAGCGTGCCCGCGGTGATCAGATAGACGCCGGTGATCACCAGGACCACGGTCTGCAGCTGCTGCAGCAAGGTGACGGTGCCGGTGGCAATACTCGACAGGCGGCGCGACTTCATCGACGTCGCCGACTGCAGGGCGCTGAAGTGCTGCCAACGACGTTGCATGTTGGCACTGCCGCCGGTGGACTTGAGCGTTTCCATGCCTTCAATGGATTCGATCAGTACACCTTGCTTGAGTGAGGACTCACGCAGGTTTTCTTTCATCACCCGGGCCAGCGGCCATTGGATGCTGACTGAGATAATGACGATGAGTGGGAGGATCAACAGCGGAATCCAGCCCAATGGTCCACCAATGGCAAAGATCACGCCGACGAACATCAGCACGAAAGGAAGATCGGAGATTGCAGCCAGTGTTGCCGACGTCGCGAAGTCACGCACGGACTCGAACTCGCGCAGCTGGTTGGCAAAGGCGCCGGACGAAGCTGGCTTGTGCTCCATCTTCACCGACAGTGCCTGTCGGAACAGCATCGCGCCAAGCACCAGGTCGGCCTTCTTGGCAGCAACGTCAAGCAGATGGGCGCGCACGAAACGGATCACCGCTTCAAAGACCATCGCGATGACCACGCCGATACCAAGCGACCACAGCGTAACGAATGCCTGGTTGGGTACCACCCGGTCGTAGACGTTCATGGTGAAGAAGATGCTTGCCAGTGCCAGCACGTTGGCCAGCACGGCAGCAATGGCAGCGCTGCGGTAGTAGCGGCGGTAACGCCACAGCGTGCTGAACAACCAGTGGCCCTTGGCTTCCGGCAGTACCTCGCCGGCACGGTTGTCGACGTGGGCGCGTGGCTTCACCAGGATGGCGTGGCCGGAGTACATCGCGCTCAGTTCTTCGTGCGACAGGTCAACCGGCTCCGCAGAGACCTCCGGCAGGATCACGGTGTAGCGCAGTTGACGCTTGTTTTCCTCGTCGCGGATTTCTCTGCGCTCGAGCAGAATGCAGCCGCCCTGTTTTTCACGCAGAAGGATGGTTGGCATGACCTGCGCCGGCAGCTGTGGCAGGCCACGCTTGATCACACCACCAGTCAAACCGACGTTGCTCAGAGCCTTCAGTGCCAGAGAGGGCGAAAGCGAGCCGTTCCACGGCAGGCCGGCGACCAGTGCGGCTGGGCTACGGCTCATATCATAGTGATCACACATCCAGGAAACGCTTTGCAGCAGCGTATCCTCAATGGTGGTCTGGTCTTTCGTCATTGCTGCGGCTTCATCAGCCGGCGCACTTGGATTGGTCATGGCAGTTCCAGATGGATCCACCTGTAAAGGCAGGCGGGTTTTGATCCGGGAGTGCAAATAGCCAGTTGCTCCCGACGAGGAGCGGAAGTCTGCGGTCGCACCGGGTATTGGCGAATAGGATTCGTCCCAAATGTTCGGTGTTTGTTTGGGTTCTGCCTTTGATTCCGCTGTTTACGCCCTGCAGGACCAACCGCTGCTTTCATGGAACAAGGGAATTCCGCTGCCGCAAGCCATACCCATGCTGGATATCCGAGGTTGATCCTTCTGCGTTGGCAGGCGGTGCAGCGGGTGCAGATCCATGCTCAGTCTCGTTGTCGAGCAACCCGAGTGCCGCAACATTACCCGCGTTCTGTGCTGCATTCCGCGGCTCCTCCGATCTTTAAGACTATCCCTATGTAGCGTCATGTGCGTGGCGCTTACTGTTATCACATGTGAAACCAATCATCACCAGCTCTACGGTTGGCGCAGTCGCGCCACTCGCTGGAGACCGCGCGTGTCTGTTTGGTTGGATCGGTATGCGAAGTCTCGTTCTGTTCGTTTTCTGAGGCATGACGGGGTTCGCTGGCTATGCAGTATGAAGGGCGTACGCGGAAGTTTCATTCAGAGAAGGATAGCCCTGGCTACCTCTGGAAGCTTTCTCAAAATAATCAATTACGAGTGAATGGCAATGACAGCGATGGTGTCGGTAGTTAGCGGTGGATCGGTGGTACATGCGCAGCAGCTTGCTGGTGTAAGAGACGGCAAGGCGGTGCGCATCAGCGCGGTCAAGGGAGCGCGCTATGTGCTGGCGGAGATGCATGGTGGTGTTGCTGCCGGTGACATCAGCGTCAAGCGCGTTGGTAAGCGTCTCGTGCTTGAGCAGAAAGCTGATGGTGGCGAGCCGGTATCGCTGATCATCGAAGACTTCTACGGCAGTGAGGGTCAGCTGGTTGGCCTGGGTGCCGATGGCGGGTACGTTGAGTACCTGGCCGCTACCGAGCACGGTGCTATCGATGCCGCGGCAATGGGTGATGGCGCATCGTCGCTGCTCACCTTGGCTGCTGGTCAAGCTTCGGCGGTGCCGAACAGCTTCCAGTTCGCCGACGCTGGTTCCTCTGCGTTCAGCAGTGCCCTGGCTGGCATGGCAGCGGTCGCCGGTGGCTTTGCGTTGAGCAACAACAGCAGTGGTGGCAGCAAGGCGCAGCCTGCGCCGGTTGCCACTGGCTTCATGCTGGAGGACCAGGCAGTAGGGGCATCGGCAGTTGATCCGATGCCGGTCGCCGAAGAGCAGCCACCATCGGTGGCGACGGACAGCGAGAACGCTATCCGTGGTGAAGTTGTGGATGAAGCTGGCAATGCCGATCTACTGGACGCGAACATTGTTGCCGAATCTTCCGCAGTGGAGGAAGGCAGCCTCGAAGCGGAGCTGGCGCCTGAAGCGGGCGATAGCAAGAACCGGGCTCGCCCCAATGCCTCGGTGACTGACGGTGCAATCAAGGCGGCGGGCTCGGTCGTGGCGGCCTCCGCTGACGCTGTGCCTGTGATTGACGCCTTGCTGGACAAGTACGGCGTGATCCAGGGTGTCATTGAGAATGGTGGCTACACCGATGACGGCTACCCGACCATCATGGGCAAGGCGGACCCTGGTGTTACGGTGCACGTTTACCGCGGCAAGTACCTGCTGGGTCACGCCCTTGCTGACGCCAACGGCGATTGGTCCTATGTTCCGACCAACCCGTTCCCCACCGGCACGCACGCGATCGTCATCATTCACCAGTACCCGGATGGCGAGAGCAGTGAACCGTCCGAGCCGTATGTGTTCACCGTCGACAAGATTCCGCCTGCCATTCCCGTGGTCATCGGCATCATGGATGACGAAGGGCGTATCACCGGTGCAATTGCCGAGCAGGCCATCACCGATGACAATCGACCGACCATCAATGGTACGTCGGAAGCCAATGCGACCCTGATCATCTACGACAAGGGCAAGGAGATTGGCCGGACCACGGCCGGCGCCGATGGCAAGTGGAGCTTCACCCCGCAAACTCCGCTGGCCGATGGCCTGCATATGCTGAGCGTCTCGGCGATGGATCGTGCCGGCAACGGCAGTCAGCCGACCGGCATCAGCGAATTCATCGTCGACACGCGCCCGGAAAAGATCAACGTCTACTACGCCGATGATGACGCTGGCGATGTAACCGGTGAAGTGTTCAGCGGCGGCACAACCGATGACAGCACGCCGACGCTGTTTGGCTCAGCCACGGCCGGCGGCATCGTCAAGATCTATGAAGGCAGCGTGCTGCTGGGCGAGGTCACGGCCGACGTCGATGGCACCTGGCAGTTCACGCCGCCGACCGCGTTGGGCGAAGGCGCGCATAGCTTCCACGCCACGGTGACCTTGGTTGCCAAGGGCGAGAGCGCACCGAGCAAGCAATTCACGCTGGAAGTGGACCTGACCGCGCCGAGCGAGCCGACCATCGAGCAGGTGCTGGATGATGTGGGTAGTGTGCAAGGCCCGCTGCAGAATGGTGGCACCACCGATGATGCGCGCCCGGAGTTGAAGGGCAGTGCCGAGGAAAATAGCACCGTTATCATCCGCGATGCGGGCGTCGAGATAGGGCGTGTGCAGGCCAATACGCAGGGTGAGTGGTCATTCACGCCAGGGTTTGCGCTGATTGCCGGTGCGCACAGCATCAGCGTAATCGCGATTGACAAGGCGGGGAACGCCAGCGCCCCCTCTGCTGCGTTTGACTTCCAGGTGATGCTGGTTCCTGCTGACCCGGTAGTCGCACCGACGATTGTCTCCATCTACGACGATGTGGGCCTTTCCAAGGGCGAGTTGTATAGCGGCTCCCATACGGACGACACCACGCCGCTGATCTCGGGCAAGGCTACGCCGAACAGTATCGTCATCCTGATGGACAATGGTGTTGAGATTGGCCGTCCGCAGGCTGATGCGTCTGGTAACTGGTCGTTTGCTCCGCCGGAGGCACTGGTCCTTGGATTGCATAATATCGTCGCTACTGACAGTGTCGGTAGCGCTTCTTCCGCAGTATTTGGGTTTCGCGTTGTTGCGCCGAATGAGAATAGTGGCTTCGAGAATTTCAACACCCTCGGGTCGATTGCGGTGGGAAATCAGTCATCGGCGTATGTATTGCCGTCGGGTTTAGTGATCAGTGGGGCATATGGCACTGCTTCGAGCACGTCGAGCTCAGGTGAGTATTCACTGCGTCCGGAAGATGCTGGAACTGCGCTTCACTTGACATCTGCAGGGAGTGTGAAGCTGGAGCTTCCGTCAGAGAGCAGTGAGGTAACTTTTGCACTCAGGAGCCCTACGACCACCTACGTGTACGCAGCGAGATTCTACGACAGCTCTGGTACCTATCTCGGGACGGTGAATAGCGTTGCCAATATAGGCGGCTATCAAGGCATCCACTTCGAGGCCCCGGCCGGGAAGGCAATCGCGTATTTTACGGTGGGTGCTTACTATGCAGCCGCTCCGATTGCATACCTCGACGGTGTGCAGTGGGGGCCGCATCGAATTCCAAGTGACATCTCCATCTCATCGGCGGAGACCGATGATGCAGGCGCCCGAATTGTCTACGGAAAGGTCGAGAACATGCCCTACCTGGTGCCTGGGACGGTGATTCAGGTGTCTACGGATGGCGGCGTGACCTGGACCAATGCAACCTTCGCCGAAGGTTCATGGATGCTCATCCAGAAAGATATGCCGCCGGGTGATTGGACGGCCCAGGTGCGTATCGTTGAGCTCGAGAGCGGCTTGTCACTTGGGCTCTCTGATTCCAAACAGGTGCACACTGTGGTTAATGGGGCACCAGTTATTCAGCGCATCGCGGACGCTGAAGGCATGTACACGGCCGAGAAGGCTGCCGATGGCTCAGTGGTGGAGGTATCACTGGCTGATACTGGAGCAAAGGTCGGCGACAAGGTGCATATCAAGTGGGGTACCGTCACCTATGACCATGTGCTGACGCAGGCAAACATCGACGCGGGTCAGGTTGCAATCAAGGTTCCAGCAGCACAGGTGCTGATGCAGGGCGTGAACTCCGATTTCCTGGTGACTGCGCAAATCATTACTGCCAATGGTTTGATCGGTATCCTCTCGCAGCCGCAGAAGGTAGTTGGTACCTACACGCTGTCTGCACAGAAAACCGACGCCTTGACGGCTGATCCGGAGGACAACGCTTACTCGGTCGCCGGCTTCAAGATCAGCACCGGTGGCGTGATGGAGGTCACCGGATCGACATCGGCTACGCACGCCGGGTTGACCTTGACCGATAGTGTGAACGCGAACGCGACGTTTGTGATGGACAAGCCGGTGCGCGAAATCGCGCTGCGGTTCAGCGGCATTGACAGCGAGAAGGGTGTGACCATCCAGTTCTTCGACGTCAAGGGGAACTTGATTGAAGAACAGACCATTCATGGTAATGCCACTGCCTTCCACGCCAATGCCTATAGCTATCGCCCGCTGGACGAGCGCGTGGATATCGGGTCGTTCAAGATCATCGCCAATGAGCCGAGCGTGACCCTGGATCGCTTCACCTGGAAGGAGGTCAGCCACAATGCCGATGCTCGTGATCCCGCCATCATCGATTCCAATATGGAGAGTTTCTATGGAACGGACGGCGACGATGTGGTTACGCTGACCGTGAAGATGGACGACTACTTCATTGGTGCAGTGGCCGGCATTCACGGTGGCGCTGGTATCGACACGCTCAGAATTGCCGGTCCATCAGGGGTCATGCTCAAGGGAGCAGCAATAAGCGCGGTGGAGATAATTGAACTCACGAACGATGCCATCCAGTCCTTGAATATCAATGTTAGCGATGTGTTGCGTAACGGCCAGATTGATGCGTTCTACACTGGTGATTCGAGTCGTGTGCAGATGATGGTGAAGGCATCAGGCAAGGGCATCGTGAATATTTCTGATCAGTTGATTGGCGGCGCATCAGTGCAGAATGCCAACGGTGATACGCCCGGCGATATGGGGCAGTGGGTAAAGGGCAATACTGTTGCGGTAGACGGTGTGAGTTATATGTCTTTCATGCATTCAGGTCTCGCGATCGAGGTTCTGGTGCAGCAAGGCGCGAACGTGAAACTTGAGAACAGGAATGATCACAAGCAATCCGCTACCCGGTCGCTGCTGAAGGGGGGTGTTGATGTCGATGCTGTGCAGGATGATTCCGTTCGCGATATTGCTGGTCAGGTGTTGGCGGGAGCGGAGGCTGAGTACTTTGCTGCGGACCCGGACAACGTTGTCGCTGGTCAGCAGACGGGGGCTGGGCTCACATCGGCTGTTCACTCGTCGCAGTTTGGTTCCGCTGGTGCGTTCGGCGCGATAGAGCTGTTGAACGAGGCCTATTGATGCCAAAGGGGAGGCGGCGGCGATGCCGCCGCTTCCTGTCTAACGGAGATTGCTAGCCAATGTCGCGGAATGCCGGCTGGCTGCTAGCTCAGATTGGCGTGATTTTTCGCGGGGCGGTGTTGTAGCTCGGGTAAGCGCAGCGCGCCTGGGGTGTAAAGATCTGACGGTCTCAAAGGCTGTTCATCAATAGCCCCAGGTACGCTGTGCTCACTCAGGCTGCGGTATACGCAGTTGTCGCTCGGCGCGGCGGTTTTCTGCGTGTGGGCTTTAAGACTATGCCTATGTAAGCCCGCCGCTGCGCCAACTACAGTTATCACTGGTGAAACCAATCTCTGTTTACGGTGCCTGCCTTGCCCTTGTGACCGGGTGGGTCGCAAAGCTGTGCGGTGGTTTTGGTGCAGTCGGCAGTGCGCGCACAAGTGCTCAGGTCTTTCCTTAACTTTCCGGTGGAGGTTCGTTCGATATGCAGTGGCTATCACTGCAGCGCGAGTTCTACGCCAAATAAAAATAGCGAGTGAATTGTAATGACGGCGATGGTATCGGTGGTTAGCGGCGGTTCCTTGGTGCATGCCAAGCAGCTTGCTGGTGTAAGAGACGGCAAGGCTGTGCGCATCAGCGCGGTCAAGGGAGCGCGCTATGTGCTGGCGGAGATGCATGGTGGTGTTGCTGCCGGGGACATCAGCGTCAAGCGCGTCGGCAAGCATCTTGTGCTTGAGCAGAATGCTGACGGCAGCGAGCCGGTATCGCTGATCATCGAAGACTTCTATGGCAGCGAAGGTCAGCTGGTTGGCCTGGGTGCTGATGGCGGTTACGTTGAGTACCTGGCCGCTACCGAGCACGGCGCTATCGATGCTGCGGCAATGAGTGATGGCGCATCGTCGCTGCTCACCTTGGCTGCTGGTCATGCTTCGGCGGTGCCGAGCAGCTTCCAGTTCGCCGACGCTGGCTCGTCTGCGTTCAGCAGTGCCCTGGCTGGCGTGGCAGCGGTTGCCGGTGGCTTTGCGTTGAGCAACAACAGCAGTGGCGGTAGCAAGGCGCAGCCTGCGCCGGTAGCGACTGGCTTCATGCTGGAGGAACAAACAGCCGGGGCATCGGCAGTTGATCCGATGCCGGTCGCCGAAGAGCAGCCGCCATCGGTGGCGACGGATAGCGAAACCGCTATCCGTGGTGAAGTTGTGGACGACGCTGGCAATGCCGATCTACTGGACGCGAACACTGTTGCTGAATCTTCCGCAGTGGAAGAAGGCAGCCTCGAAGCGGAGCTGGCGCCTGAAGCGGGCGATAGCAAGAACCGGGCTCGCCCCAATGCCTCGGTGACTGACGGTGCAATCAAGGCAGCGGGCTCGGTCGTGGCGGCCTCCGCTGACGCTGTGCCTGTTATTGACGCCTTGCTGGACAAGTACGGCGTGATCCAGGGTGTCATTGAGAATGGTGGCTACACCGATGATGGCTACCCGACCATCACGGGTAAGGCTGACCCTGGCGTTACGGTGCACGTTTACCGCGGCAAGTACCTGTTGGGTCACGCCCTTGCTGACGCCAACGGCGAGTGGTCCTATGTTCCGACCAACCCGTTCCCCACTGGCGCGCACGCGATCGTCATCATCCACCAGTACCCGGATGGCGAGAGCAGTGAACCGTCCGAGCCTTATGTGTTTACTGTCGACAAGATTCCGCCTGCCATTCCCGTGATCATCGGCATCATGGATGACGAAGGGCGTATTACCGGTGCAATCGCCGAGCAGGCCATCACCGATGACAATCGGCCGACCATCAATGGCACCTCGGAAGCCAATGCGACGCTGATCATCTACGACAAGGGCAAGGAGATCGGCCGGACCACGGCCGGCGCTGACGGCAAGTGGAGCTTCACCCCGGAAACTCCGCTGGCCGATGGCCTGCATATGCTGAGCGTCTCGGCGATGGATCGTGCCGGCAACGGCAGTCAGCCGACCGGCATCAGCGAATTCATCGTCGACACGCGCCCGGAAAAGATCAACATCTACTACGCCGATGATGACGCTGGCGATGTAACCGGTGAAGTGTTCAGCGGCGGCGCAACCGATGACAGCACGCCGACCCTTTTCGGTACGGCAACAGCCGGTGGCATCGTGAAGATCTATGAAGGCAGCGTGCTGTTGGGCGAAGTCACGGCCGACGTCGATGGCACCTGGCAGTTCACGCCGACGACCGCGTTGGGCGAAGGTGCACATAGCTTCCATGCAACGGTGACCTTGGTTGCCAAGGGCGAGAGCGCACCGAGCAAGCAATTCACGCTGGAAGTGGACTTCACCGCACCGAGCCAGCCGACCATCGAGCAGGTGCTGGATGATGTGGGCAGCGTGCAGGGTCCGCTGCAAAAAGGTGACACCACCGATGATGCGCACCCGACGTTCAGGGGCAGCGCAGAGGCAAGCAGCATCGTGATAATCCGCGATGCGGGTGTCGAGATAGGCCGCACGCAGGCCAATGCTCAGGGTGAGTGGACATTCACGCCGGAGCTGGCACTGAGTGCCGGGGCACACAGCATCAACGTAGTTTCTATTGACAAGGCAGGGAATGCGAGCGCGGCATCTGCTACGTTTGACCTCCAGGTGACGTTGGTGCCGGCTGTACCGACAGCTGCACCGACCATTGTCTCCATCTATGACGATGTCGGCCTTTCCAAGGGTGTGCTAGGCAGCGGAGCGGTGACGGACGACGACACGCCGCTGATCAGTGGCAAGGGAGAGCCAAACAGCACCATTGTCGTGAAGGACAATGGCGTTGAGATAGGTCGAGTGAAGGTGGATGCGTCGGGGAACTGGTCGCTGCAGCCAGCAACCGCGTTGTCGCATGGGCTGCACAATCTTGTTGCGACATCGGTGGATGCGGCTGGCAACATTGGCGGATCTTCGAGCGTCTTTGGCTTCCGGATCGTCGAACTGGGTGGTGGCGGAGCGCTGGAAAACTTCAATGCGCTTGAGCTTGAATCCTCCGTAATGCATACCAAGGGTGTCGTGCTGCCGACCGGTGTTGTGCTGACAGGTACTTTTGGCGGAAACTCAGCGAACCCCATAAATTACACCGGTGGGCCGCGACCGGAGGACTACTATGCCGCGCTCCACACAACAGCCGGTTCTAAGTTCCAGATAGCGCTGCCGTCAGAGAACAAAAAAGTCTCGTTCTTCTATACCGCCGGTGGGGCGGCGGTTGTCAGTTACTTTGACGCGGATGGTGTAAAGATCGGTCAATCAAGCTTGTCTGGGACCGGTACTCAGGGTTACCAGAAGGTGATCTTCAATGCCCCGGACGGAAAGTTGGTCGCGTCAATGGAAGTGTCTGCAACGAGTCTTACTTACTTTGAGTCCCTGCAATGGGGAGATAGATATTTGACTGGAGTATCGATCTCCACGGCCGAGCCTGACGGTTTTGGCGGCCGCATTATTTATGGAAAGGTATCAGGAGTCGCCTATCTGGATCCGGACACGGTAGTGCAGGTGTCTACCGATGGTGGCAAGAGCTGGACCAATGCCGTGTTCTCCGAAGGCTCGTGGGTGGCCATCCAGAAGGATATGCCGCCAGGTGACTGGACAGCAGAAGTGCGTGTTATCGACCGTCCCAGCGGGATGTCCCTCGGCTTCAGTGATTCGAAGCTGGTGGAGACCCAAGGCGCCGGCGCGCCGAAGATTGTGCGGATTGAAGATGCCGAGGGTATGTATACCGCTGCAAAGGCGGCCGATGGTTCGCTGATTGAAGTGTCGTTGGAGGACACTGGCGCAAGGCAGGGGGACTTGGTGCATGTTCGGTGGGGAATCGTCACCTATGATCATGTTCTGACCAAGGCAAATATCGATGCTGGTCATGCCACGATAAGGATGCCGAAAGAGCAGATACTTTTGCAGGGTGGACCGGCCAGAGTTCTGTAGACACTCAGTCGCCGCTCTGCGCGTAGCGCCTTTCAAACTCTACCGGTGACAGTCCGCCAGCGGAACCATGCCGGCGGATCGGGTTGT
>NZ_JBRRDY010000021.1:0-84363 GCF_056759935.1 Stenotrophomonas sp. STEN035 | reverse complement strand
CAAGAAGCCGATGATCTGCTCTTCGCTGAAACGCTTTTTCACGTCCAATCTCCTTCTCGTTGGGGATTGGACTCCAAAGCAGCTTGCTACTCAATTGAGGGGGGGCGTCGCCCCTACGCGGAACTCGACGAACTGATCAGAAGTGCTTTGACTAATTATCCCAAACCGAACTTGGCCCCTTACAACGCAACTCGACGCTGCCTAGATCAAGAGACTGGGCGCGCACCCCAAGTCCGATATTGCTATAGCACCGGAGAAGCGGGAATCATGAGCGTTAGCATTTCTTCTCGAGACTTGATGCAACTGCTGTCTGGAGAGTTGTCACAAGAAGAATTCTGCAAGGCGTATGGGTTCGATGGCCGACGCGTCAATCCGTTTGCGCTCGCCGTCTCTCAGGGGCGCTTGATCCAGAGTGCCTCATTGAGAAAGTTGGACGACGATGATGACTTGGTGACCGTTGAATTTGGTGAGATTGATCCGGCCGTAGCGCCGTTCTTTGTTCCTGTGGATTAGCCTTCCCTGCACAATGCCCGCTTTGCAGTGCGGGTCGTGGCTGGTTATCGATCTGCTGATTGAGCGCTATGGATAGCGGACGAGCCCTTGGGTGATCTACTGATTCGGTCACATTTGTTGAAAATGATCAGTGGCCGTTCCCTTCAGGTCATTGATTGGAATGGATTTTTAGATAGCCACAATTTGGAGGTTGGCTCCCCCATGTGTGCACAACCGTTCTAAGACACACCCAGTTTCAAGCGTTGATCAAGAACCACGAAGAGCCCGCTTTTAAGCGGGCTTTTCTTTACTCCAACGTTTCTTCCACTCAACGCGCCATTGCAGGTCGTGCAGCCCGTTGTGCAGCGGCTGCGGGACGTCCTTGCACCACGCAGAAGTCGCAAGCGTCGTCCCGCAGAGAATCATGGCCAACTGCAAGTATGTTTTCTGGCGTGGCTCCATCGCACGTTAGCGCTGATTGCTGGCGGACTGGGCGGCGGGCAGGTGCTCGCGCAGGTAGTCCGCGCCGGTCTGGATGACCTTGGCCGGATCACGTGGCTGGTCATGCTCGATGATGTACCACTGCACGTCGGCAGCAGCTGCGGTAGGCAGGATCGAGGGCCAATCCAGCACGCCTTGGCCAACGGCGGCAAAGCCGCCTTCCTCTTCGGCCTGGCCTTTCGGTGCATTGTCCTTGGCATGTACCGCAAACACATGGCCTTGGAGTTGCTCCAGCATCACTGCCGGGTTCAGGCCAGCACGCGCGACCCAGGCCAGGTCCAGTTCGCTTTGCAGGTCGGGTCCAGCAGCTGCGAACAGCAGTTCCAGGCCCGTTGTGCCGTTGAAGTCGACCAGCTCGAAGTGGTGGTTGTGGTAGGCCAGGCGCATGCCCTTGTCGTGCAACTGCTTCGCGAGCAGGCCAAGTTCCTGGCCCAGTGCGGTCCAGCCTGCGGCATCAGTCGGGCGACTGTCCTCGAACAGGTAAGGCACCACCAGCATCGTGTTGCCGATCGACCGGTTGTAGGCCACCACGCCGTCCAGATCCTTGCGCAGATCGGTCAGTAGCACGTGGAACGCAATCGCCTTGATCGAATACTTGTCCAGCAGCTGTTTAAGTTCCAAAGCGCTGACGTTCTGTGTGCCAGCCATTTCCACCGCGCGCACGCCCGCGTCGTGGACGATCTTCAGCTGCTGTTCGAGCGAGCCTGCGTTGCGTAGCGTATACATCTGCACCGCGATGGGCTTCTGCGCGTCGTCGACGTTGCGCGCAAAGGCGGGCAGGGCTGCGAGGAGGAGCAGGGCGAGGCTTGCGGTTTTGCGAGCAAAGATGGTCATCAAGAGGTCCTCATGGAGTTCAAGCGATGGTGGTCCAGGCGCGCGTCCTGGCCGATGTGATCACGCGATCAACAATCCGCGCCGAGCGCAATCCGTCTTCGAAGGTGGGCAGGCCCTGCGGCCGTTCGCCATCGATGGCGCGATAGGTGTCGGCGATAAACGCCTCGAAGCAATGGCTGTAGCCCTGCGCGTGCCCGGCAGGCAACACTGACAACCTGCGTTGTTCCGCACTGCCGGCGGCAGGCCCACGTACAAAAATCTCCTCCCGCTGGTCGGGCTGACCGATCCACAGTCGCTCGGCGTCCTCCTGGTTGAACGCCATGCTGGCCTTGGCGCCGTCGATCTCGAACCAGAGCCGATTGCGGCGTCCCGCCGATACCTGGCTGACCGTCAATGACGCCAGCGTTCCTGCGTTGGTCCTGAACATTGCCGCCGCCACGTCTTCGCTAGTTACCGTCTGCATCGTGCTGCGCGCAGCCGGCGTGGTGAAGCTCTGGCCGGTGTGGGTGCCGCGTTCGTTGACCACGGTGTCGAAGGCGGCGCTGACTTCGGTGAAGCGCTCGCCGCTGGTCCATTCCACCAGATCGCACCAGTGCGAACCGATGTCGGCAAACACGCGCGACGCGCCACCCAGCACTGGGTCCACGCGCCAATTGTTGCTGGCAGGGTCAAGCAACCAATCCTGCAGGTAGCTGCCGTGAATCAGGTGCAACGGACCCAGTTCTCCTTGCGCGATGCGCGCGCGCACCTCGCGGATTACCGGGTGATAGCGGTAGACGAAAGGGACGGTGGCGACCAGTCCGCTGGAAGCGGCCAGTGTTGCCAGGGCCTGCGCGTATTCCAGGGTCGTGGCCAGCGGCTTCTCGCAGATCACGTGCTTGCCGGCTTCCAGTGCAGCCTGTGCCATGGGGCGGTGCAGATGGTTGGGCGTGCAGACGTGCACGACTTGTACCTGTGGATCGGCGACTACCTCCTCGATGTTTCGATAGACGCGGGCGACATTCCACGACTGCGCCATCTCGCGTGCGCTTTGCGAGGAAGAGGCGGCGACGCCGCGCACCTCGGCGCCGGCCAGCAATGCCGCGCGACGATGCACGGCACCGATCATTCCAGTGCCGACAATGGCAATTCCAAGTTGTGGCATCGGCCAGGATCCTCAGTGTGCGGAAGGTGCTGCCGCGACCACCGGCCGGTCGCGGAACAGCAGCAGGAAGGAGACCAGTACGATCAGCGCGACGCCTGCGGGGAACAGCCAGATCTGTCGCCAGTTCGGTCCAGCTGCGGTGGTGAAGTGCTCCACCACCGCACCGGACAGGAACGTACCAATCAGCATGCCCACGCCGTAGGTGGCCAAGGTGATGAACCCCTGTGCGCTACTGCGCGCGGCGGGGCCGGCATGTGCATCGGTGTAGATCTGGCCGGTGACGAAGAAAAAGTCGTAGCAGATGCCATGCAGTACGATGCCGATCACCAGCAGGGAGAAGCCGCCACCCGCATCGCCAAAGGCGAACATGACGTAGCGCACAACCCAAGCTGCCATGCCCACCGCCAGCATCGTCTTGACCCCGAGCCGCACGAACAGGAACGGCATAGCCAGCATCAGCAGCACTTCGGAGACCTGGCCCAGCGATTGCAGGCCTGCCGCGCCACGTACGCCAAGATCGTTGAGGTACTGGTTGGTGAAGTTGTAATAGAACGCCAGCGGAACGCAGATGGCGATGGAGGCCAGGAAAAACACAAGGTAAGAGCGCGACTTCAGAAGCCGCAGCGAATCCAGCCCCAGGATCTGCCCCAGCCCGGCGTCTTGCTGTCGTGCCAGCGGCGGCGTGTGCGGTAGCGAGAATGCATACAGGCCCAGGGCCAGCGATGCCATCGCCGCCATCCGGAACGTCAGCTCCAGGCGCTGCGACTGCTCCCAGCCCAGCCAGCCGATCAGCACGCCCGCCACGATCCAGCCGACGGTGCCAGCCACCCGCACCAGCGGGAACTGTTTCTCTGCGGACTGCATATGCCGCATCGCCACGCTGTTGGCCAGTGCCAGCGTCGGCATGAACAACAGCATGTAGCCGATGATGCAAGTGGAGAACAGGCTGAAATTGCTTGCCGTGGACGCAAGCCACAGGAGCACTGCGCCGGCCAGGTGCAGTACCGCCAGGATGCGCTGCGCAGCGAAGTAGCGATCCGCGACCAGCCCGACCAGGAAGGGAGCGACGATGGCGCCGATGGATTGGCTGAGGAAGGCCGTCGCCACCTGGCTTGCGCTGGCCTGCAACGGGCCCTGCACCAGATAGGTTCCCAGGGTCACGAACCACACCCCCCAGATGAAGAACTGCAGAAACATCATCGCGCTCAAGCGCGACATGGTGTGCGTCATGGCTTGCCCTCCCGGGGCGGTAGTGGCTCAGATTCCCAACATGTGACGGATGGACCCGATATCGCTGCCGCTGTCAGCGAAATCATCGAAGGCGCGCTCCGTTACCCGGATGATGTGGTCGGCGATGAAGGCGGCGCCCTGGCGTGCGCCGTCTTCCGGGTGCTTCAGGCAGCACTCCCACTCCAGCACTGCCCAGCCCGGAAAATCGTAGTGCGCCAGTTTGGAGAAGATCGCCTTGAAATCGATCTGGCCGTCGCCGAGCGAACGGAAGCGCCCGGGGCGATCGATCCAGTCCTGGTATCCGCCATAGACACCACTGCGGGCACTGACGCGAAACTCCGCGTCTTTGACGTGGAACATGCTGATGCGCGCGTGATAGCGGTCGATGAAGCCCAGGTAGTCGATCTGTTGCAGCAGCAGGTGGCTGGGGTCGTACAGGATCTTGGCCCGAGGGTGGTGGTCCACCACATCGAGGAAGCGCTCGAAGGTCGCACCGTCGTGCAGGTCTTCGCCCGGGTGGATCTCGAAGCACAGGTCCACGCCACAAGCGTCGAAGGCATCCAGGATGGGACGCCAGCGGCGGCCGAGTTCGGTGAAGGCGGCTTCCACCAGTCCAGGCGGCCGTTGCGGCCAGGGATAGAAGTAAGGCCAGGCCAGCGCGCCGGAAAACGTGGCATGCGCGGTCAGTCCCAGGCGCTGACTGGCCTTGGCGGCGAGCAGCAGTTGCTGCACTGCCCATGCCTGGCGGGCTGCAGGATCGCCACGCTTGTCCGGCGGTGCGAATCCGTCGAACAGCGTGTCGTAGGCAGGATGTACAGCGACCAGCTGCCCTTGCAGGTGGGTGGATAGTTCGGTGATCTGCAGGCCATGCCCGGCCAGCATGCTGGCGACATCATCGCAGTACGCTTGGCTCTGCGCTGCCTGTGACAGATCAAACAGTAGGGGAGCGTTTGTGGGTACTTGTAGGCCAGAATAGCCCAAGCCCGCGGCCCAACTGGCCAGCGTGTCCAGCCGATCGAACGGAGAACTGTTACCGATGAACTGTGCCAGGAACAGGGCCGGACCTCTAAGCGTTTTCAACGAAATCCGCCTTGATGCAATCGATTGCATAACCGTATCACGGGTCTCCGTTAGACGTGTTGTGCATCGCGCCACAAAAGGAAGCACGTAACGCATGGCAACCATTTACGACATTGCAAAGCACGTCGGCGTTTCTGCCGGCACAGTGTCGCGCGCGCTCACCCGGCCGGACAAAGTCCTGCCGGCCACGCGCAAGCGCATCGAGCAGGCGGCCGCCAAGCTGGGCTATGTCCCCAATACGGTCGCCAGGACACTCAAGACCCAGCGCAGCGGCAAGATACTGGTCACCGTCCCCGATATCGCCAATCCGTTCTTCGCGCAGATCCTGCAGGGCGCCGAAGATGCAGCGCAGGCAGTTGGCTACGCGGTTCTGCTCGGTGATACGCAGCATCAAGCCGAGCGCGAGGAGCGCTACGCGCAGATGCTCCGGCGCAACGAGGCCGACGGTCTGATCGTGCTTGGGCACCGCCTTCCACCAACGGCGCGCGACATCGTCAAGCAGCAAGGCAGCGCTGCACCGGTGATCAATGGATGTGAGTTCGATCCGACCATGGGTATCCCCAGCGTCCACATCGACAACGCCGCCGCCGCGCGCGTTGTGATGGAGCATCTGTATGGACTGGGACATGAGCGGATCGCCGTGGTCGGTGGGCCGCCCGACAATCCCCTGCACCAACAACGGATGGAAGGGGTTCGTGCTGCCGCCAAGACGCGCGGTCGTCTGCGCCAGCTGAGCATCGTGCCCGGCGACTTTTCTCTTGAGTCCGGCCATGCGGCCGCGATGGCCTTGTTGGGCCAGCCACTGGTGCCGACCGCGATCTTCTGCTTCAGCGATCAGATGGCATTGGGTGCGCTGGCAGCCTGCCGGGATCTGGGCATCCGTGTGCCGGATGTGTTGTCCATCGTCGGCTTTGACGACCTTGCATCATCCAGTTTCCTTTCCCCACCGTTGACGACCATCAGGCAGCCCATGCGGGAAATCGGAGCGCGCGCGGTCAACCTGCTGCTTGCAATCATCGAGCGCGTCGATGTGCCGCTTCAGCAGACGCTGGATTTCGACTTGATGGTGCGCGGCTCGACTGGCGCGCCGAGGGCGGAGTGATGGCTGGCGGCAATGGCGACCAAGCGTCGGCCTCAACCAGGGAGATAGCTCGAATCGGCTGTCCCCCCTGCCAGATCTTTGATCCATCCAGAAGTAGAGAAGTTCGGCCACAATAGCTGCAGACAAACAGGTCATTCCGCCATGGAATCAGCCTGCTGCCATCCGCCTGCCATAGCCCGCGCAAGTCAAGGTCTCAAGGAAGACACCATGCACGTTTATGATCTCGTAAGTCTGATTGGCGCCAAAGGCAGTGATCCGCAACTCGTGGATTGGTTTGAGCAGCACGGAATCGGAAAACCGCCGGTGTCCGTCACTGCGAATCAAGGCACCAAGAGCGTCAAGGACAAGCGGCATGAGATGGAGTACTACTTCGCATTCGACATCATCAACGATCGCTTCTATCCGCCGGTAGACGGCCCGCGCGGTGGCTTGCTCTGCCATCTGCAGTCTGTGTTGCTGTTCTCACGCAAGCCGAAGGGCAACGTCGCGTTGCCTACTGGGTTCTGGGACGGTTTCGTGGGGCCGGATGCCGGCTTCGACGAGTGCATGACGTTCTTCGATGGGAACGTCGATACATATACCGATACGCAGCTGTTCCAGAAGCCGCTTGGCGAGGATGTGGAGCTCAAGCTCTGGTTCTGCCCCAGGAAGCAGCGGGTGGAGACAATCCAGGCGAGCATCGTGCAGGATCGCCAGTTCATGGGGCACCATGAGTTCGATCAGGCCAATGTGCATAACACGGTGAAACCGGCGGCCACACTGGTGGTCAAGTGGCTGTTCGACGGGCGCCATCTGCGGTTGTCTGACGAGATCTACGCCAATGGGCTTGGTGATGATCATGTCGGGATTCTGGAGTTCGTTCGCCAGCATCTGAATGGTCATGTATGGGCATCGCAGCTCAATGACGACCAGGTGCTGCGGCAGGTGCTGAGCCACACTCAGACCAGCAGGCCGCTGAAACTCTCGAATGGGGAGGCGTTGGAACTGTTCGCGCAGACGCTATACCTGCGGGCTGCTGGTGCATGGGATGCGTATCAGGCGATCTACAACGATGATTCCCTGGACGATTGGGCTGGCTCTGTTGACCGGTTTCGAGAGTCAGTGGTGCTGGATGCAGGACAGCGGCAGGTGTTCGTCGGCATGCTGCATGATGCTTATCGTCTGGCTGCGGCGCACAAGGGATAAAGCAGTGCGGGGCTTTCGTTGACCGAAATTATGATTCCGGTCCATGACCGAATCTCCGCACTGTAGCCGCTTTATGTGGCGGGCGGGCCGCTGCGATCTCCGCCTTTCCACGGAACTCCGAAGGTGATTTCCTGCCTTGTTTTATATGCGGACCCCCCGTCTGGTAAATCCCTGAACCAGACGGCTAGAATCGCCCAACGCGGGTTGGATGCCCGTTCAATGGGGGGCAAGATGCAGATGATGAAGCTGGGGATGGCTTTGGTGCTGTCTTTCTGTTCGGCCAGTAGTTCGGCTGCTGTGGATTTGGGGCATTTCATTCGCAAGGATGATTTCAACGACATCAAGTTGTCGCCATCGGGCAAGTACTACGCGGCCACCGTGCCACTGGAAGACAAAACGGCACTTGTTATTTTTACCCGTGAGGGCAACAGGAAAGCCGGGGCGTTCGTCCTGCAGCGCAATATGCATGTAAACAGCTTCGATTGGGTAAACGACGAGCGCGTGCTGATTGGCATCGCCGAGAAGTTTGGTCTGTTGGACGAGCCGCGTTTGACTGGCGAGTTGTATGCCATGAACGCTGATGGCGGGCAGGCGGAGTTGTTGGTCGGTTTCCGCGTGCAAGGCAATGGCCCAGGTACCCGTATCCAACCCAAAAAGGTGGAGAGTGTGGCCGCATTCCTCGTCGATGGCTTGCCTGCGGATGACCGGAACGTGGTGGTGTCTACATGGCCGTTGGGCACGATGGAGCCATTCACCCGTGCTGAGAGGCTGGATGTAAACAGTGGGCGTCGTACGGTGGCCGCGACGGTGCCGGTGCGCAACGCCAGTTTTGTCACCGATAACAGCGGTGAAGTGCGTCTGGCGCTGGGTTCCGGTTTGGACAACATCAGCAAGCTGTATTACCGCGATGCGGCAGGCAGCGACTGGCGCTTGATCAACGATCAGAAAGCGGATGGCCGAATCGAGGTGCCATTGGGCTTCTCGGCGGATAACACATTGGCCTATCTGCAGGTGCGTGGTGATGGCAAGGGGCCGGACAGTATCGTGGCTTGGAATCCTGCCACCAATGCCCGTACTACCGTATTGCATGACCAGGCAGCAGACCCGTGGTCCATTATCTATCGCACCGGCACGAGCGTGCCTGTGGGTGCGCAGATAATGGACGGGCGTCACCGCAGTGTGTTCTTCGATGATGGTGTGCCTGAGGCGCGTTTGTTCCGTAGTCTGGAAGCGGCGTTTCCGGGGCAATCGGTGCGGATCACTTCCAGTACCAAGGACGGTCAGCTGTCGATGGTGAGAGTGTGGTCTGGCAGTAATCCGGGTGACTTCTACCTGTATGACTCCGCGGCCAAGAAACTGAGTTTCGTGGTGGCCAGCGGCAGCTGGATCGACCCGGATGCAGCTGCCATGGTTGAGCCTTTCAGCTTTGCGGCCCGCGATGGATTGAGGATCCACGGTTACCTCACCAAGCCACGTGGTGTCAGTGGCCCGCGGCCGATGGTGCTGATGCCGCATGGTGGCCCGTACGGCATATTCGATTCATGGCGCTACGACCGTGACGCGCAGATGCTGGCGGCGGCAGGCTATACGGTGATGCAGGTCAACTATCGAGGTTCGGGGAACTACGGTTGGGAGTTCCGGCGTGTCGGTGCGCAGCAATGGGGCGGAACCATGCAGGACGATCTTACCGATGCGACCCGCTGGGCGATCCGTGAAGGACAGGCTGATGCAACGAAGATCTGTATCTATGGCGCCAGCTACGGTGCCTACGCCGCGCTGATGGGCGCAGCAAAGGAGCCCTCGCTCTATCGCTGTGCAGCAGGCTATGTAGGCGTTTATGACTTGCCGATGATGCAGCGTGCGGATGCACGCACCGCGCGTAGCCTTGGCAATTGGTCCAAGGACTGGGTCGGCGAGGATCAGGCCGCGCTGGCGGCTGCATCGCCGAACCGTTTTGCTGATCGCATTAAAGTTCCGGTGTTTCTCGCTGCCGGTGGCGAAGACGAGATCGCGCCAATTGAGCACACTCGGATGATGGAGGCCGCACTGAACAAGGCCGGGGTGCCGGTGGAGTCACTGTACTTCAGCACCGAAGGGCACGGTTTTTATACCGAGCCGCATCAGCGCGAGTACTACGGCAAGTTGTTGAGCTTCCTGTCGCAGCATTTGGGTGGAGAGAAGGCGAAGTAGCTGCCTGTTCGGGTTGCGGGTACTAGCCTTGGTTTTTGTGGGAGCGGTGTAAACCGCGAAGCTGGCGCTGTGTCAGGTTGCGGATACTGCTGGCGTGCACGCGATGCGAGCTTCGCGGCTTACGCCGCTCCTACAAAAGCAGAGGGGTCAACGCACGCCGTGCATCATCCGCTTCAGCAGCGGCGAGGCAAGCAGGGCTACCGCCGCGCAGCCCAGGCCTATCCACATCAGCAGCCAGAACAGGTGTTCGTAGCGGCCGGCGGCCTCGGCGATGTTCATCACTTCGCCTTCGGGTACGTCGATGGCGGCCAGCTTGCCGAACAGTGCAGCCAAGGTCTCGGAGAATGCCGTGGCCAGGAACCAGGTGCCCATCATCAGGCTGACCACGCGCGGTGCGGCCAGCTGGGTGACCGCTGACAGGCCAACTGGCGACAGGCACATCTCGCCGATCTCCAGGATCAGATAGGCCAGTACCAACCACCATACGCTGGCCATCTGCCCGGTTGCACCTACCTGCTGCGCGGCCAAGGCCAAAGGCACGAAGGACAGCGCGCCGAACACCAGGCCGAACGACGACTTCAACGGCTTCGATGGGTCGAGGTGACGCTTGTCCAGCCATGCCCACAAGGCAGCGAACAACGGCGCAAGCAGCACCAGGAACAGTGCACCCAGATAGGTCAGCGAACCGGCGGTCTGTGGTAGCACCAGGCAGTCGCGGACCAGCATCACCAGCATCGCAACAACGATGACGCCGAACAGCAGGCGCGGTGCATTTGATGCCGGATTGCTATCAGACAGGCGTGCCGCCACCACGAAACCCAGCGGCGCCAACAGCAGCGAGACAATGGACCACGGCAGCGGCGTGCCTTCGCGGATCACCAGCGACGGCACCAGGTCCTTGGTCAGCAGGCGATCGGTGAATGTGACCCAGGAGCCGTAGGTCTGCTCATACAGAGTGAAGAACACCAGTGCCATGAAGATCAGCACCATCAGCGCGATCATCTGCTGGCGCTGTTCCGGTGTGCATTGCGTGCCGGTGAACCAGGCAAACCACAGCAGCACGCCGCCCAGCACAACGATCATCAACATCAGCGCCAGGCTGATTTCGCCACCCAGCGCGAACGCGCCGTTGGCTGCTGCCCACATTAGCGCCGCGACCGGAACGATGCTGACGATGGCAACGCCGTAGATCAGCCATTCGCGCGGCACGCCGAACACGCGCTCGCGCAGTGTCTCCGGTTGTGCCGGCTCGGCGTGCCCGTGCAGGTACTTCTGCCCCCACAGGAACATCGCCAGCCCGACCAGCATGCCGATACCCGCCGCGCCGAAACCGTACTTCCAGCCATAGGCTTCACCGAGGAAACCGCAGACCAGCGAGGCGAACAGGGCGCCGAGGTTGATGCCGGCATAGAACAGCGAGAAGCCCGAGTCACGGCGTGGATCGTTTTCCGGGTAGAGCTTGCCGACGATGGTGGAGATATTGGGCTTGAGGAAGCCCACGCCCATGATGATCAGCGCCAGCGACAGATAGGTGACCGACAACGCGGCTTCGTCGCGTACCACTTCGCCTGCTACGCGGTGCGCCTCGTGGCCCTCGAAGGCCATGCCGATGTGCCCAAACACCAGCAGGATGCCGCCGAACACCACCGCCTTGCGCATGCCCAGCCAGCGGTCGGCCAGCAGCCCGCCGAACACCGGGATGCAGTAGACCAAGCCACCGTAGGCACCGAGCAGGTCGAGCCCGGCCTTGTCGCCGAACAGGTGGTACTTGGTGAGGTAAAGCAGCAGCAGCGCCTTCATGCCGTAGAAGGAGAAGCGCTCCCACATTTCGGTGAAGAAGCAGACGTAGACGCCCTTGGGGTGGCCGAGGAAGTCGTCGGAGCGGGGGCGGCTCAATGCAGTTGCGGTCATCGGTGGTGCCGGGTGGGACAGCGGCCGAGTATAGGACCGCTGCCCCGATGCTGCGCGTTCATAGATAGCGCAGCCAGGCCAGGTCGCGACGGCGTGCCTTGAAGCGGGCAAAGGCGCGGGTGGCGGGGTAGAGCAGCACCGCCAGCACCACGCTGATCAACAGCAAGGCCGACACCGATTCGACTGCGAAGTAGGGGCCGTGGTTCGCGCCCCAACGCGCCATCGCGGCCAGGTACAGCAGCTTCAGCACATACAGATGCAGCAGGTAGAAGAACATCGGCGCCGCGCCGATCGATGCCAGTGGCTGCAACCACGCTGCGATGCGAGGTTGCTCGTACAGGCGCAGCAGCAACAGGCCGATGCCCAGCGTCAGCAACAGGAACAGCAGCGAAGGCGGGTACTTGGTGACGTTGAGCAGGCTCATCAGCGTTGTCTGGGCATCGGTGAAGCGCAGCCAGGGGTGGTCGCCGTAGACATTGGCGGCACGCAGCAGCACGAAGCCGGTCAACATCGCCGTACCGGTGATCAGCAGCCAGCGCTGGCGCTGCGGCGCCGGGCGGTTGCTGGCGTACCACGGGCCCAGCACGTAGCCCAGGGCAATCACGCCGATCCATGGCAGCAGCGGATAGGAGGTGCGCAGGCGCAGGCTGTTGCCCAGTTCTATCCAGTCACGCTGGTGCAGTATCTTCCATAGCGTCGCCAGTACGCCGTTGCCGTGTGCCTGCAGCGGATCAAGCAGGTTGTGGCCGGCAATGATGACCACCGCCAGCACCAACAGCAGCTTGCGCGGGAGCCACAGCAGGCCGGCCAACGCGATCATGCTCAGGCCGATGGCCCAGATCACCTGCAGATAGAGCGTGCTGGCCGGGAACTGGAAGGTCCAGGCGAAGTTGACCAGGGTCAGCTCCAGCACCACAAGGAACAGGCCGCGCTTGAGCAGGAAGGCTGCGGTGGCGCCGCGCGGATCGGGCTGGCGTTGGCCATACAGCCACGCCGACAGACCGGTAAGCAGCACGAACACCGGGGCGCATAGATGGGCCAGCAGGCGGAAGCTGAACAGGGCAGGTGAGACCGAGCCGACGTCCATCGGGTCGCTGACTTGATGCTGCAGATAGAAGGTCTCGCGTACATGGTCGATCAGCATCAGCAGCATCACGGTGCCGCGCAGCTGGTCGATGGAGGCCAGGCGGGTGGTCAGGGCAGGGGGCATGCAGGGGAGTCTTGCTGAAAAGATATAACATAACATCACTGGTCGGCAGGGGCGACTTTGCCGATATGGCCAACAGGAGGTGCGGATCCGCGGAATTACCGGTGCGGCGGGCATCGGCGCTGCGTTCAGGCTGGACTTGCCGTTAAGCGGGCGTTAGCGTGGCGAAGGTTTTTTTGCCATCCAAGGGCTTTCCATGAACAACGCTGCGCCTGCGCAGCTCACATTCCGCGCGGTGGTTCTTGCCGTCGTGCTGGCTGTGGTGCTGTCTGCCGCCAATGCTTACCTGGGCCTGTTCGCAGGCTTGACCATCGCTACCGCCATTCCGGCCGCCGTCGTCTCGATGGGCGTGCTGCGTCTGCTCGGTGGCGGCACCATCCTTGAGAACAACATCGTCCAGACCGGCGCCTCGGCCGGCTCGTCGATTGCGGCTGGCGTGATCTTCACGATCCCGGCGCTGGTGATCATGGGCTACTGGCCGGACTTCAAGTACTGGTGGGTGCTGGGCATCGCCGGCCTCGGCGGCCTGCTGGGCGTGCTGTTCTCGGTGCCGCTGCGCCGCTCGATGATCGTCGAAGACCCGCTTCCCTTCCCGGAAGGCAAGGCGGCTGCTGAAGTGCTCAAGGCCGGTGAAAACCCGGGCCCGGGCATGAAGATCCTCGGCATCTCGGCTGCCATCGGCGGTCTGGTGAAGCTGGCTGCGGCCTCGGGCCTGCGCATCTTCCCGGATGCCTGGGCGCAGTCGGCCTATATCGGCAGCTCCAAGATCACTGCCTTCATCGGTACCAACCTGTCGCCGGCGCTGCTGGGCGTGGGTTACATCGTCGGCTTGAACGTCGGCATCGTGGTGGTGTCCGGCTCGATCCTGTCCTGGCACATCGCCATTCCGCTGTACCAGGCGTTCTTCCTGGGCGGTAACCCGGACCTGGCGGCCTCGCTGGCCAACGCCGGCTCGGCCGAAGCAGCCTTCGCCATCTGGGGTTCGCAGATCCGTTACCTGGGCGTCGGCGCCATGTTGATCGGCGGCGTCTGGACCCTGTTCTCGCTGCGCAAGTCACTGCTCAATGGCGTCAAGAGTGGTTTCGCCGCTGCCCGCAAGAGCAGTGGCCCGGCACTGGCCGAGACCGAGCGCGACCTGCCGATGAAGTGGATGCTGATCGCGCTGATCGCCTTCACCCTGCCGCTGCTGGGCCTGTACCAGGCCATCGTCGGCCAGTGGCACGTGTCGATCCCGATGACCATCATCATGATCGTCGCCGGCTTCCTGTTCGTGTCGGTGTCGGCCTACCTGGCCGGCCTGATTGGTTCGTCCAACAACCCGGTCTCGGGCATCACCATTTCCACCATCCTGTTTGCCTCGGTGGTGCTGGTGTTGCTGCTGGGCAAGGACGGCCTGATTCCGGTCGGCGTCGGCGGTGCTCCGCTGGGTGCGGTGGCCGCGATCATGATCGGCGCGGTGGTCTGCTGTGCGGCCGCCGTTGGCGGTGACAACCTGCAGGACCTCAAGGCTGGCTACCTGGTCGGCGCGACGCCGTGGAAGCAGCAGCTGATGCTGGGCATCGGCGCGTTCTCCTGCGCCCTGATCATGGCGCCGGTGCTGAACCTGCTGGCTCATGCCTATGGCATCGGCGCACCGACTGCCGAGCATCCGAACTCGCTGGCAGCGCCGCAGGCCAACCTGATGGCTTCGGTCGCCCGTGGCCTGTTCGGTGGTGAACTGCCGTGGGGCATGATCGCGCTGGGCGCTGGCGTCGGTGCGATGATCATCGCCATCGACGAATGGCTGAAGAAGACCGGCAAGCGCTTCCGCGTGCCGGTGCTGGCTGCCGCCATCGGTATCTACCTGCCGCTGGAGCTGATGGTGCCGATCTTCCTGGGTGGCCTGCTGGCCCACCTGGTCGAGCGCTTCCACAAGCTGCGCGCCGACGACGAAGAAGGCCGTGACCGAGTGCACCGCCCGGGCGTGTTGTTTGCTGCTGGTCTGATCACCGGTGAGGCGCTGATGGGTATCGCCATTGCGGTGCCGATCGTGGTCAGCGGGCAGGGCGACGTGCTGGCGCTGCCGCTGGGCGGTTTTGCTGAGAGCTGGGCGAGCGTGTCGGCCTGGGTTGGCCTGTTTGTGCTGTTCCTGGTTGGCCTGCTGATGTACCGCATCGGCAAGAAGGGCGAGCCGGCGGCGAAGAGCTGAGGCTGACTGACCAGGCTGTGGCTTTGTCCCTTCTCCCGCTTGCGGGGGAAGGTGCCCCGCAGGGGCGGATGGGGGGAGCTTTTGATTTTGACTTGGTTGGGGCTTCAAGCTTTAGAGCCAAAGCCAAAGCCAAAGCCAAAGCCAAAGCACCCCTCCCCAGCCCTCCCCTTGGCCTTCGGCCAAAGGGAGGGGGCTTGGAGCCAAAGCCAAGGCGCCCTCACCCCAACCCCTCTCCCGCTTCGCAGGAGAGGGGCTTAGGCAAAAGCAGGGCCAGATCAAACGCAAAGCCGCCCTTGGGCGGCTTTGCTGTTTCCGGCGGTTGCCCTGCCATGACTTCAAGCCTTTGCAGTGGGGCGGGCTGGCCGCCTACCATCGGGGTTTGTCTTTGCCTGGGAGTTGCCCATGAAGCTTCGTCACGCCCTGTTGCCGCTGTGCCTGCTGGCCGCCTTGCCATCATTGGCCAGTGCGCGCGGTTTTGAAGTCCGCGACATGGTCAAGCTGGACCGCGCGTCCGCGCCGCTGCTCAGCGCCAATGGTGCGCAGGTGGTGTTTGCCAAGCGCATCGTCGATGCCGACCTCAAGGCCAGCAGCAGCCTGTGGATCCGCGACCTGCGTACCCGCGACATGGCACCGCCGAAGCAGCTGACCCCGGCTGGCTGGAACGTCAATTCGGCCTCGATCGAGGGCCAGAACGTGTACTTCCTCAGCGCCAAGAACGGCAGCCAGCAGCTGTATGTGATGTCGTTGGCAGGCGGTGAACCGCGCCAGCTCACCGATTTCGCGCTGGACGTGGACAGCTACCGCATCTCGCCGCAGGGCGACCGCGTGCTGTTCAGTGCCGGCGTGTTCCAGGACTGCGGCTCGGACCTGGCCTGCACCAGCAAGCGCCTGGAGAAGGACAAGGCTGACAAGAGCAGCGGCCAGGTCTACGACAGCATGTTCGTGCGTCATTGGGATACCTGGGCTGACGGCCGTCGCAACACCTTGTTCGTGGCACCGTTGCCGGCTGCAGGCGCAGCTGCGGTGAAGGGTGCTTCCGCTATCAGCGCGACGCTGGCCGGCGATGCACCGTCCAAGCCGTTCGGCGGCAATGAAGACTTCGTCTGGTCGCCGGATGGCAAGACCGTGGTGGCCAGCATCCGCGTGCAGGGCAGCAAGGAACCGTGGTCGACCAACTTCGACCTGTACAAGCTCGATGCTGCCGGCAAGCAGGCACCGGTCAACCTGACCGCTGCCAACCCGGCATGGGACGCCGGCCCGGTGTTCAGCGCGGACGGCAAGACCCTGTTCTACCGTGCGATGAAGCGCCCGGGCTTTGAGGCTGACCGCTTCGGCCTGATGGCGATGGACGTGGCCAGCGGCAAGGTCAATGAGATCGCTGCGCAGTGGGATCGTTCGGCTGATGGCATCACCTTGTCGGCCGATGGCCAGACCATCTATACCACCGCGCAGGACATGGGCGAGCACCCGCTGTTCGCGGTCAACATTGCCAATGGTGCGCCGACCAAGCTGGTGGGCGAGGGCAGCATCTCCTCCTTCGACATCGCTGGCGATGCGCTGGCCTTCACTCGCAATTCGCTGAAGAGCGGCGACCAGGTGTTCACCAGCAGCACCGCTGCCGGCGCGCCGCAGCGCGCCATCACCCAGAGCGCCGGCGAAATGCTGGACGGCGTGAACTTCGGTGACTTCGAGCAGTTCTCGTTCAAGGGTTGGAACGACGAGACCGTGCACGGCTATGTGGTCAAGCCGCACAACTACCAGGAAGGCAAGAAGTACCCGGTGGCGTTCCTGATCCACGGCGGCCCTCAGGGCAGCTTCGGCAATGGCTGGAGCTACCGCTGGAACCCGCAGACCTATGCGGGTCAGGGCTACGCGGTGGTGATGATCGATTTCCACGGCTCCACCGGTTACGGCCAGGCCTTCACCGATGCGATCAGCCAGCATTGGGGCGATCGCCCGCTGGAAGACCTGCAGAAGGGCTGGGCCGCGGCGCAGCAGAAGTACAGCTTCCTCAACGGCGACAAGGCCTGTGCGCTGGGCGCCAGCTACGGCGGCTTCATGGTCAACTGGATCGCCGGCAACTGGAACGAGCCGTGGAAGTGCCTGGTGAACCACGACGGTGTGTTCGACCAGCGCGCCATGGGCTATGCCACCGAGGAACTGTGGTTCACCGAATGGGAGCAGGGCGGTACGCCGTACGACGTGCCGCAGAACTACGAGAAGTTCAACCCGGTCAACCACGTCGCCAACTGGAAGAAGCCGATGCTGGTGGTGCAGGGCCAGCTGGATTACCGCATCCCGGTGGAGCAGGGCCTGGCCACGTTCACCGCGCTGCAGCGTCAGGGTATCGAGTCCAAGTTCCTGTACTTCCCGGACGAAAACCACTGGGTGCTGAAGCCGCATAACAGCGTGCAATGGCATGACACGGTCAATGGCTGGTTGAAGCAGCACATCGGCGAGTAACGAGTCATGGAGAAGGCGCGCCGTTGGCGCGCCTTTTCTTTTTGGCCTGCACCGCGATTCATGACCTGCGCCGCGCTACATTCTTGTGCTTGTTGTCATGGAGGCGGGATCGATGGGAATGTTCAGCATCTGGCATCTACTTGTTCTGTTGGTCGGCTTTGTGTTTCTTGCAGGCGGCATCGCCTTGGTTGTCTGGCTGTGTGTACGTGCAGCAGCTAGATCAGGTCCGGCGACGGGGCCGTTGAGCCTGCAGCAACGTCTGCAACAACTGGATGAGCTCCGCGCAAAAGGCCTGCTCAGCGAGGCGGAGTATCAGCGGCAGCGCAGTGTCATCGTGAGCAGCATCTAGTGTCTGTAGTTGTTGACCTGTCTGGGTGTTGATTCCCTGACAGATGGGGTGTTGTTGTTCTGCCGGGCTGACATGGCCGGAAGGGGCGCAGGACGCGCCGATGTTGCTTCGTCCTGCGCTATCCCTGTCTTCCGTTCTTGAAGATGTGTGGCAGCAGGTTTTCTTCAGGGCAGGGGTTGCCCACACAGGTAATCAAGGGGATAGACGATGATGGCAGCCGCAACAGGCGCACTCATCAGCAATGACATCATCGTGTTCGGCCTGATCGCCGCCACCTTGGGCGTTATTTTCTGGACATCGGGCAGCAGCAATCCGCTGCTGAAAAAGTTCTACAGCTTCGTGCCCGCGTTGCTGCTGTGTTATTTCATTCCCGGCGTGTACAACACCGTCGGCCTGATCGACGGCGAAACCACCAAGCTCTACAACCCGATCGCGCGCGATGTGTTCCTGCCCGCGGCGCTGGTGTTGCTGACGCTGTCCATCGATCTGAAAGGCATCCTCGGCCTGGGCTGGAAGATGCTGGCCATGTATGTGGCGGCGGTGTTGAGCATCATGCTCGGTGCGGTGGTCGCGTTCCAGGTAATGGCCTGGCTGCATCCGGAAACCGTTGCGGGTGCGACCTGGGGTGGCATGGCAGCGCTGGCCGGCAGCTGGATCGGCGGCGGTGCCAACATGCTGGCGATGAAGGAGATCTTCGAAGTCGATGCCACCACCTTCGGCCAGTTCGCGGTGGTGGATGTCGGTGTCGGCTACGTGTGGATGGCGGTGCTGATCTTCTTCGCCTCACGCGCACCGGCCATGGACAAGCGCAGCGGCGCCGATACGCGCGCGCTGGATGATCTGCGTGACCGTGTGGCGAGTTACCAGGCACAGCACGCGCGCATTCCTGCGCTGGGTGACTTGATGGTGATGGCCGGTGTGGCATTTGGTGCGGTTGCACTGGCGCACGGGCTGGCTGCACCGCTGGCCGATTGGTTTGCTGCAAACGTCAGCTGGTCCAGTTCGGTGAGCATGGACAAGCCGTTCGTGTGGGTGGTGATGCTGGCGACCTTCATCGGCCTGGGCCTGAGCTTCACCCGCGTGCGCGAGCTGGAAGGCGTGGGCGCGTCGAAGTGGGGCTCGATGTTCCTGTACTTCCTGATCGCCTGCATCGGCATGCAGATGGATCTGTTGGCGTTGCTGGAGAAGCCGTGGTTGTTCGCGCTGGGCGTGCTGTGGATCGGCGTGCACATCGTGCTGCTGTGGTTGGCTGGCAAGTTGTTGAAGGTGCCGTTCTTCTATTTCGCGATTGCCTCACAGAGCAACATCGGTGGGCCGGCGTCGGCGCCGGTGCTGGCGACCGCCTTCCATCCGGCCTTGGCGCCGGTAGGCGTGCTGCTGGGCACCTTGGGCTATGCAGTGGGTACTGGTGCGGCCTACGTGGTTGGGATTACCTTGCGGGCGATGGCTGGGGCTGGGTGAGTTTTAGCGCACGTTGAGCGTTCCCCCTCTCCGAACCCTTGGTTTGCAAGTCGCTCCTTACGCCCCGCGGTGGGAGAGGGGCTCCAACGCTGCAATGACCGGTGTTGCTGGCACTCGTCTTGATTTGAGCCCCTCTCCCCTTGCGGGAGAGGGGTTGGGAAGAGGGGAGGCGCGCAGCGCTGCTTTCGCTGAACAAGACCCCTGCCCGCCACCATGCTAGGCTCCACCTTCCCACGCCACGTCACCAACGTGGCGTTTTTATTTCCCTTCGATCGACAGGAACAGGCCTTATGCCGACCGAACCCAATACTGCGCTTATCACCAATGACATCGTCGGCCTCGGCCTGATCGCTGCCACATTGGCCCTGATCTTCTGGTTGGCCAGCGGCCCAACCCCGTTCTGGAAGAAGGTCTTCACTTGGGTGCCAGCGCTGCTGTTGTGCTACTTCATACCCGCCATCTACAACACCACCGGCCTGATCGATGGCCACAGCACCAAGCTCTACAACCCGATCGCGCGCGATGTGTTGCTGCCGGCGGCGCTGGTCCTGCTCACGCTTTCCATCGATTTGAAAGGTATTGCCAAGCTCGGCCCCAAGCTGCTGGTGATGTTCGTCACCGGCACCGTGGGCATCGTGCTGGGTGCGGCGGTGTCGTTCCAGGTGATGAAGTTCATCCATCCGGAAACCGTGGCCGGTGACACTTGGGCTGGTATGGCCGCATTGGCCGGTAGCTGGATCGGCGGCGCCAACATGGCGGCCATGCGCGAAACCTTCAATGTCGATGCCACCACGTTCGGCCAGATCGCGGTGGTCGATGTGGCCTGTGCCAGCCTGTGGATGGCGGTGCTGTTGTGGCTGGCCGGGCGCTCGCAGGCGATTGATGCCAAAAGCGGTGCTGATACCTCGGCCATTGACGACATGAAGCGTCGTATTGCCGAGTACGAAGCCAAGAGTGCGCGCAATCCCAGCCTGACCGACCTGATGGTGATCGTCGGTGTCGGCCTGGGTGTTGTTGGTCTTGCACATGCCCTGGCGACGCCGCTGGCCGCTTGGTTTGGTGCCAACGTCAGCTGGGCCAGCAAGGCCTCGCTGGATTCGTCGTTTGTATGGGTGGTGATGCTTTCCACCGTTGCTGGTCTGCTGCTGAGCTTTACCCGTGCGCGCAATCTGGAAGCGGCAGGTGCATCGAAGATCGGCACCTTGTTCCTGTATTTCCTGATTGCCTGCATCGGCATGCAGATGGACCTGCTGTCGCTTGCAGATCGCCCGTGGCTGTTCCTGCTCGGTGTGATCTGGATGGGCGTGCACATCGGCCTGCTGTACGTGGTTGGCCGGATGCTGCGCACGCCATTGTTCTTCTTCGCCATTGGTTCGCAGGGCAATATCGGTGCGGCGGCATCGGCGCCGGTGGTGGCTGCAGCGTTCCACCCGACCTTGGCGCCGGTGGGCGTACTGTTGGGCACGGTGGGTTATGCCACTGGCACGGTGATCGCCTACATGACCGGCCTGATGCTGAAGTGGATGGCTGGTGCCTGAGTGACTCTGGATTTGTAGGAGCGGCGTGAGCCGCGAAGCCGGCAATGCATCCGAAGATTTGTAGAGCCGAGCCGGGCTCGGCAGGGCACCGGTAAAGCCCCTGCCGAGCATGGCTCGGCACTACGTTCGGGATTTTCGGTAAGGCCTCTGCCGAGCATGGCTCGGCACTACAAACAGCAGAAAGGCGGCGCCATTGGCGCCGCCTTTTTTCGTTGCTTGTCTCCGCTGCTTCAGCAGCAGCGGAAGCCGCTCCTGCCGCCGAAGCGGGCTTCCTGTCGTTCGCGGAAGAAGGTTTTGTAATCCATGACATCACGGTCAGGATGCTTCTCGCGCATGTGCCGGACATAGTTGTCGTAGTCCGGCACGCCGCAGCAAAGCCGCGCGGTCTGCACCAGACGCCGCCAGGTGCGGCGGAACGTCTGGTACTGGCCGACGGGGACCAGCTCGGTGCCCATTACAGGTCAACCTCGTGCGGCTTCAATGCCACGTAAGGCGTTTCCTTGTCGGTGCGCACCGACGAGCGGCGTGCAGCAGCGATGGTCTTGATCGAGTACACCAGCACTGCGAACACCACGAACAGGAACAGCGCGGTCAGGCCGGTGTTGATGTAGTTGTTCACCATCACCTGGTGCATCTGGTCGAAGTTCTTCGACGGTGCCAGCAACTCGCCGGCGGCAATGGCGTCACGGTACTTGTGCGCCTGGGCCAGGAAGCCCACTGCCGGAACGTCGGAGAAGATCTTGATGAAGCCGGCTGCGGTGGTGCAGATCAGCAGCCAGATCGCCGGGACCAGCGGCACCCAGGCATACTTGTCCTTCTTCATCTTGAACAGCACTACGGTGCACAGCAGCAGTGCCACGCCGGCCAGCATCTGGTTGGCGATGCCGAACAACGGCCACAACATGTTGATGCCACCCAGCGGGTCGGTCACGCCCTGGTACAGGAAGTAACCCCACAGCGCGACGCAGCCACCGGTGGCGATGAAGCTGGCCACCCACGAGTCGGTGCGGCGCAGGGCCGGCACGAAGTTGCCGAGCAGGTCCTGCAGCATGAAGCGGCCCGAACGGGTGCCGGCGTCGACGGCGGTCAGGATGAACAGGGCTTCGAACAGGATGGCGAAGTGGTACCAGAAGGCCATCATGCCTTCGCCCGGCAGTACCGCATGCAGGATCTGCGCGATACCAACGGCCAGGGTCGGGGCGCCACCGGCGCGCGAGAGGATGGTGGTTTCACCGATCTCTGCCGCGGTTGCGGTGAGCTGGTCCGGGGTGATCGCAAAGCCCCAGTTGGTGACGACCTGGGCGGCGTGTACCACGTCGGTGCCGATGATCGCAGCGGGGCTGTTCATGGCGAAGTAGATGCCCGGCTCGATGATCGAGGCGGCCACCATGGCCATGATTGCCACGAACGATTCCATCAGCATGCCGCCGTAGCCGATGTAGGCAATGTGGCCTTCATTGGCCAGCAGCTTGGGCGTGGTGCCCGAGCTGATCAGCGCATGGAAGCCCGACACTGCGCCACAGGCAATGGTGATGAACAGGAACGGGAACATGCTGCCCTTCCACACCGGGCCCGTGCCGTCGGTGAACTGGGTCAGCGCCGGCATCTTCAGCTCCGGCATCACGATCAGGATGCCGATCGCCAAGCCGACGATCGTGCCGATCTTGAGGAAGGTGGACAGGTAATCACGCGGGGCCAGCAGCAACCACACCGGCAGTACCGCCGCGACGAAACCGTAGCCGATCAGCATCCAGGTGATCTGGATGCCGGTAAAGGTGAACATCGGGCCCAACACCGGATCAGCGGCCACCTTGCCGCCGTACCAGATCGCTGCGATCAGCAGGAACAGGCCGGCGATCGAGATCTCACCGATCTTGCCTGGGCGGATGTAGCGCATGTACACGCCCATGAACATGGCGATGGGCATTGTCGCGATCACCGTGAACATGCCCCAAGGGCTGCCCTCCAATGCCTTCACCACGATCATCGCCAGCACCGCGAGGATGATGATCATGATCATGAAGACGCCGAACAGCGCGATGGTACCGGGCACCTGGCCCATTTCCTCGCGCACCAGATCGCCCAGCGAGCGGCCGTTGCGGCGGCTGGAGATGAACAGGATCATGAAGTCCTGCACGGCACCGGCCAGCACCACGCCGGCAATCAGCCAGAGCGTGCCGGGCAGGTAGCCCATCTGTGCGGCAAGCACCGGGCCGACCAGCGGGCCGGCGCCGGCAATGGCGGCGAAGTGGTGGCCGAACAACACGTGCTTGTTGGTGGGCACGTAGTCCAAGCCATCGTTGTTGATGATCGCCGGCGTGGCGCGGGTGGGATCAACCCCCAGCACCTTGTTGGCGATGAACAGGCCGTAGTAGCGGAATGCGACCAGGTACAGCGACACCGCTGCCACCACGATCCAAAGGGCATTGATGTGCTCGCCGCGGCGTAGCGCCACGACGCCTAGACAGAACGCGCCTATCAGGGACAGCAGCGCCCATCCGGCTTTTGAAAAACCTTTCATCGAGTCGCCTCGCAGGGGAATGTCTGCAAGGGTCTACCCATGCAGGTCGGGGGTCAATGTGCATGGCAGCTGAAGCGGATGCGACTTTGGTCTTAGGTCCATGTCTTATTGAATATGACTGCGGGGCAGCGCTGTGCTGTAACGGTAGGCTGGCTGGAACAAATGGTTGCAACGGTGGCGATTGGTTTGGCTGTCGTTGACGACCATTGTCTGCAGCACGTCCAAGGAGATTTCCCATGAGTAGCCACGATTCCGCCCGGGTGCTGCGCAGCATCCGCGGCATGCCTACCTCCGACGGTGCAGGTGTGCGCCTGACCCGGGTCATTGGCACGCCATCGTTGCCGGAGCTGGATCCGTTCCTGATGCTGGACGAGTTCGGCACGGACCGGGCCGAGGATTACATCGCCGGCTTCCCCGACCACCCGCACCGGGGTTTCGAGACGGTGACCTACATGCTTGATGGACGCATGCGGCACAAGGACAACCATGGCAACGAGGGGTTGCTTACCCCCGGCAGCGTTCAGTGGATGACCGCCGGCCGCGGTCTGGTGCATTCGGAGATGCCCGAGCAGGAGTCCGGTCGCATGCGTGGCTTCCAGCTATGGGTGAACCTGCCGGCGCGCGACAAGATGGGTGAGCCGCGCTATCAGGAGTTCGCACCTGAGCGCATCCCGCAGTTGGCACCGGCTGAAGGCGTGAGTGTGAAAGTAATCGCCGGTACGGTGGATTCGGTCACCGGCCCGATCCAGCAGCCAGCCACCGACCCTGTCTATCTGGATATCGAACTGAGCGCGGGTGCAGCCTGGAGCTATCGCTTGCCTGAAGGCCATAACGTCTTCGCCTATGTGTTCGAAGGTGACGCGCTGTTGGGCGAGGGCGAGGCGGCGCGCACGGTTGAGCTGCAGCAGTTGGCGGTGTTGGGCGGCGGCAGCACACTGCATATGCGTGCCGGTGCCGAGGGGGCGCGGATGATCGTGGTGGCCGGGCGCCCGCTGCGCGAGCCGGTGGCACGGCACGGGCCGTTCGTGATGAATACCCGTGAGGAGTTGATGCAGGCTTTTGTCGACTACCAGGAAGGCCGCTTCTGAGCGATGGCCGGTCCCGCGCGCAATGCGACGGGACCGGCATCAATTGCCAAGCAACAACAGATCAGCATCAATCTGGTCTTAGTTGCTACCAGCCAATGCAGACGGATTGAGATTCAAGGTCTGGGTCAGGTTCTGCAGGGTGCCCAACTCGGCATTGTCGGCGGCGTCGATCCAGATCTGCGCATAGCGGTTCTTGTCCAGCTTGACCACGCTGATACGGCGCGACTCCAGCCCCGGCAGGTCACGGCCGCCCATGTCCAGCTTGTACCAGTGCATCTCGGTACCACCGAACGCGCCTTTTTCCGCGCGCAGCGGGCGGTTCAAGGACAGGCCCGGATCACGCCCGCTCAACATCATGTTGAGGACCGCGCGGCCGTCTTCGGTGGTGGCTTTGCAGACGATGAAATCGCTTTGTGTCTGTTGCTCCCAATGCAGGCCGCTACTGGCTGGCAGCGATGGGCATTGCACGGCCTGCTGGGCGGAAGCGTTGGCGCTGGCGGCGAGCGCCAGTACGGCAGAAAAAACAAGAACAGTCTTCACTTCGCATTCCCCCATGGAACATCGGCCTGATGGCGCGACGAAGTCGTGTGGATGGTTCTGAAGGCAGTACTGGCTGGTGGGTGGTATCCCTCCCTGTGTACGTGCATCCCCATGCGCGCCAGCCAAGTTGCGACGGTATTACAAAAACCCCGTCACTTGCAAAGTGTCCTTTCTGCCAAAGAGAACGGCCCCGCAAGGGGGCCGCTCTGATTAACTGATAACACTTGAAACCAATGTGGTGACTTATTTGTCGCTGCCAATCCACTTGTAGGCCAGGCCGCCGATGGCTGCACCCAGGATAGGTGCCACCCAGAACAGCCACAGCTGGCTGATCGCACCGGGGCCGGCAAACAAGGCAACGGCCGTGGAGCGGGCCGGGTTGACCGAGGTATTGGTGACCGGGATGCTGATCAGGTGGATCAGGGTCAAAGCCAGGCCAATGGCAATCGGTGCGAAGCCGGCCGGAGCACGGCCATGGGTAGCGCCCATGATCACGACCAGGAACACCGCGGTCAGCACCACCTCGCACAGGAACGCAGCAGCGACGGTGTAGCCGCCGGGTGACAGCGCACCGTAGCCGTTGCTGGCGAAGGCGCCGGCCTGGCTGCCGTCGATCAGGAAGCTGGCATTGCCCTTGGCGATCTGCAACAGAATGAAGGCAGCGACGATGCCACCCAGCACCTGGGCAACGATATAGGGCAGAAGGTCCTTGGCCGGGAAGCGACCGCCAGCCCACAGGCCGATGCTCACTGCCGGGTTGAAGTGCGCGCCGGAGATGTGGCCGAACGCATAGGCACCGGTCAGTACGGTCAGACCGAAGGCCAGCGCAACACCGACAAAGCCAATACCCAGCGGATTGGCGTCACCGCCGAACTTCGCTGCCAATACCGCGCTGCCGCAGCCGCCCAATACCAACCAGAAGGTGCCGAGGAACTCGGCAGCCAAACGCTTTCCCATGCTCATGATGATGTTCCCTATGTTTTCCCCGGTACGGGTGTGGGGAAAGTAACGGAGAAGAGGTGGGATGAGTAGTGAAATTGCGAACTATTTCTCGCTTATCCCTGTAGTGATTTAGGCCTATGCATGATCAGCACATCGCCAGCTACAGCAAGGCAGGGGCGGCCATGGGAGTTCCGCCCGTGCCCTGACGGGGAAAGCGGACTCAGCCGGGTAGGGGGATGAACTCCTTGTCGTCGCCGGGAATCGTGCCGAAGCGACCGTTCTGCCAATCGTCCTTGGCCTGTTCGATGCGCTCCTTGGAGCTGGAGACGAAGTTCCACCACAGGTGGCGAGGGCCATCCAGCGGTTCGCCGCCCATCAGCATGGCCTTGAGGGGAGTCTTGGCGCGCAGACGGCTGCGGGCACCGGGCTCGGGAATGATCAGGTGCTGGGTAGGTACATCCACGCCATCCAACTGGGCGTCGCCCTCAAGAATGTAGAGCGCGCGCTCTACATGGGAGTTGTCCAGGTCGATCTCGGCGCCGGGCTCCAGGTCGATGGCGACGTTCAAGGTGTCGGCGAACACCTTGACCGGCGATTCCTCGCCATAGGCGCGGCCGGCGATCACCCGCAGCCAGGCGCCGTCGCGGTGCTGCTGTGGCAACTGATCTGCAGAAAAGTGGAAGAAGCCGGGATCGGTTTCTTCGTGACTCTTGGGCAGGGCCACCCAGGTCTGCATGCCGTGCAGGGCCTGCGCATGTTCGCGCGCCTCGCTGGGGCTGCGCTCGGAGTGGGCGATGCCACGGCCGGCGGTCATCCAGTTGACGTCGCCAGGGCGGATGATCTGCTCCGAGCCCAGGGTGTCGCGGTGGCCGATCTGCCCGGCCCACAGGAAGGTGACCGTGGCCAGGCCGATATGCGGGTGCGGTCGTACGTCGATGCCCTGGCCGGGACTGAAGATGGCCGGACCCATATGGTCCACGAACACGAATGAGCCAACGCTGCGCGCCTGCAGCGACGGGACCGCACGGCGTACCTGGAAGCCGCCAAGGTCATGGACGCGCGGGCTGATGATGGTGGTCATGGCTGGCTGCTCCGGGGTGTTTGAATGTGGGGGCAGGATGGCATGGTGGAAGCGAAGAGGGGGTTGTCGTGCGGGGAATGGATTGTTGTTTTGGTGTTGAGGGTGGGGAAGTTGGAAGCGAGATGCGTTACCCCTCCCCAGCCCTCCCCTTCGCTGCGTGAAAGGGAGGGGGCCAGGGCCTTGAGTGCGCGGAGGGCTGCTGCAAAGCCCCCTCCCTTTGCCAAAGGCAAGGGGAGGGCTGGGGAGGGGTGAGCTCTTGCTCCCGCACATTCACCAAACAAACAAAACCAGTCTGCCCTGCAACTACATCGCTCCCATACCCAAACCCCCGACAAAGAACGGATGCCAGCGTGAAGGGGCTACAATCGCCGTCTTACTTCCCCATCCGGAGACCTCCGCAGTGACCCGCAAACTCGTGCTGTTGCGCCATGGCCAGAGCCAGTGGAACCTCGATAACCGCTTCACCGGCTGGGTGGACGTGGACCTCACCGAGCAGGGCCGTCAGGAAGCCGCTACCGCCGGCCGGCTGATGAAGGAAGAGGGCCTGCAATTTGATGTAGCCCATACCTCGGTACTGAAGCGCGCCATCCACACCTTGCAGGGTGCACTGGCCGAACTGGGTCAGGATTGGCTGCCGGTCAACAAGTCCTGGCGTTTGAACGAGCGTCATTACGGTGGCCTGCAGGGCCTGGACAAGGCCGAAACCGCCGCCAAGCACGGCGAGGAGCAGGTCAAGGTGTGGCGCCGTTCCTACGACATCCCGCCGCCGCCGATGGAGCTGGCCGATCCGGGCCACCCGATCCACGATCGTCGCTACGCCGGCCTGGATCGCAACGCGTTGCCTGCCACCGAGTCGCTGGCGACCACGCTGGAACGCGTGTTGCCGTATTGGCACGACGCCATCGCCCCGCAGCTGAAAGAGGGCAAGACTGTGCTGGTCACCGCCCACGGCAACTCGCTGCGCGCGCTGTACAAGTACCTCAACAACGTGAGCAAGGAAGCCATCCTTGAGCTCAACATCCCGACCGGCATCCCGTTGCTGTTCGAATTGAACGACGACCTCACGGTCAAGTCGTTCCGCTACCTGGGCGACCCGGAAGCAGCCAAGAAGGCTGCCGAGGCCGTGGCCAACCAGGGCAAGGCCAAGTAAGCGATCGGCCGGAAGCAGCACCACTGTTGCCTGCTCCAGTGGTGAATCACAAAAAGACCGATGCCAGCATGCTGGCATCGGTCTTTTTGTATGTGTGGGAGCGGCGTCAGCCGCGAAGCTGGAAACGCTTGAATCGCCGGCCCAGCTGTCATCTGATGATCTCCCTGCTTCGCGGCTTACGCCGCTCCCACAATGAGATCCGGCTGAGCGCCGTGTGAGTGATGCTTGGGAGTAGCGTTGCGGATCAGCGACGGCACGCCGGGTCGGCTTGGCATACCCGGTTGTCGCGTTCGGCAGCCTGTTTGCCCAAGCTGAAGCCAGCGACCAGCTGGAAAATGATCGCCACCAGGACCAGGCTGGCGATCCACAGGCTGATCTTTATCCGGTCAGCTGGACTGATGGCTGCAGCGCTAGCTGCCCGACCCGTGACGGATTCGCCAGTGTCGAGAAGATCCTCCGCCGCAACATCCAGCGCCGCCGCAACCGCCATCCGCGACTCAAGCGAAGCATTGCCTTCGGTTTCCAGCCGTTGCACCGTGCGCGGGCTCAAACCGCAGATGCTGGCCAGATGTTCCTGCGACCAGCCGCGGGCTTCGCGCAGTTGCCGGATCCGCTTTCCGTCGATCTTCACTGTTTCATCTTCCATGCTGCATTCCTGCCGATGTTAGCCGAGCTGCCAGGTTGCCGGGCAACTGCGGTCGAGAACACGACAGTAGGTCGACAGCAGTGTGTCGCCCCAAAGGAATCAACGACTTGTGCGCTTCCAAGGTGGCGGCTGAACTGATCCGCGGTGCGCATGCAAGTGGGAGAGGCAGTCTTCGGATGGGGGCTTTGCCATGGCATCATCGGGCACTGATCACGATGACTGGAGTGTCTGCTTGAGCAAATGGATGATGTCTGTAGTGGCAATGGTGGCGCTGAGCGCCTGTAGTGGTGCTCCCGAAGCTACACCCAATGCCACACCAGAAGCGGCCGCTGCGAAGCCTGCAGCAGCAACCGCGCAGCGTGGCGAAGGCAACCCTTATGAAGTGCTGGGCAGCGAAGTCTGGGGCGTGCCGGATCCGGTCAGTGGCCGCAACTACCAGGTGTTCGTGGCCTTGCCAGCCGGCTACGCGGACAACCCGGACAAGCGCTATCCGGTCTTGTACGTCACCGACGCCGACTATGCCTTCCCGCTGGTCTGGCAGATGGCGCGGCGTTTGAACGTCGAAGGCCGCAAGATCGAGGACTTCATCCTGGTCGGTCTGTCCTATGCCAAGGGCGAGGGCGGCATGCAGAGCCGCCGCCGCGATTACACGCCTACCGCCAATGGCCCGAGTAGCTCGCCGGCCGATGCCGTGCACGGTGGCGCCAGCGACTACATCACCTACCTGGAAACGCAGGCGCTGCCGTTCGTGGCCAAGCGCTACCGCAGTGACGAGAGCCGGCGCATGTTCCTCGGCCATTCCTACGGCGCCTTGCTGGGTACGCAGGTGCTACTGGAACGCCCGCAGTTGTTCAGCGGCTACATCCTCGGCAGTCCGTCGTACTGGTTCGACAAGCATGAGATGGAGCGTCGACTGGCCGCGGCAGGCAAGCCAGCCGAGTTCCCCGCGCGGGCCTATATGTATGTAGGCGAATATGAGTCGGTGCAGCACGGCGGGGATGCCGACATGGTGGTCGATGCGCGGCGCATGATCGGTCTGCTGGGGGCGCGTGGCGGCCAGTCACTGGAGCTGAAGCTGGACGTGCTCAATGACGAGGACCATCTCAGCGTTGCACCGCGTGGCTTCATGCATGGCTTGAAGTACCTGCTGGCCGCGCCAAAGGGCTGAGTCTTCCAATCTTCAGGGGCGGGCCCCGCACGCACAGCGGCCGGGCCAAGCCTGCGGTACCACGACCAACGGCAGGTGTGCCGACCTGCGGCTTGGCTAGACTGCGTTCAATCCCTGCTGCCCGCGCCACGCCATGTCTTCGCCGCCAACCACGCATCGGATCGATGCCGCGCAGGGCCCAACCCGACGCCGGGTGTTCAGTGGCGAGCGTCTGGCCGCACGGGTCAGTTGGTATGCACCGGGTGAGCGCATGCGCCGACACGCGCACGATTGTCACCAGCTCTCGCTGCTGCTGCTCGGCACCTTGATGGAGCAGACCGGGCAGGGCGAGGAGCGGCTGGCTGTGCCAGCATTGGGCGTGAAGCAGGCAGGCGTTGCCCATGCCAATGATTACGGGCCGAGCGGTGCGCTGATGTTGGGTATCGACTTGCCGGCATCGTTCGATCTGCAGGACAAGCTCGGTATCGGCCGTGCCTGGCAATGGCGCGGGCATGCGCTGCAGCCGCTGCTGCTGCAGGGACGGGGACTGTTGTCGGCCTTGTTTGCAGGTGAGCTGGTCGCTGCCGATGTTGATGCCCGGCTCTGGGAATTGCTGGCTGGCATGGCCGGCCCGGACGAGCGCCCCAGCGGCACACCGCCACGTTGGTTGGCGTTGTGCTGCCAGCGTCTGCAGGATGAGAACGTGCAGTTGGCCGATCTGGCTGATGAGCTTGGCGTGCATCCGGTGTACGTCGCCCGTGCCTTTACGCGTTGGATGGGCTGCGCGCCGTCGGTGTTCCGCGCACGTGCACAGTTGCAGCGCGCCCTGCCGCTGTTGGCCAAAGGGCAGGCCCTGGTTGATGTGGCGCAGCAGGCCGGTTTTGCCGACCAATCCCATTTCAGCCGGATTGCCCGCACGCACAGTGGGCTGACCCCGGCGCGGCTGCGCGCGCTGTTGCAGGCGTGAGCAGGTTCAATCCATTCAAGACCCTGGGCAATGCCCTGGCGCATCGTGGCGCTTGTCAGTCACGGAGCCGCACCATGCATCTGCGCAACATCCTGTCCCTGCTAGTGCTGCTGCCGGTTTGGCCGGGCTGCGTGACAACGGCTGCGGCGGCTACGCCGCAACAGGCGACACGGGAGCTGGCGGTATTCCTGGATGGCATTCCGGAGCTTGGGCCGGGCTATGCGGTGGTGATCGTCGATCGTGACCGGCAATTACTGGGCTATACCCGCGGCCTGCGCAACGCCAGCAGCCAGGCGCCGCTGACCATGCACACGCCGATGTACATCGCGTCGCAGACCAAGTCCTACATGGGATTGCTGGCGCAGGTGCTGGATCAGCAGGGCGTGCTGCGCCTGGACAGTACCTTGGCCGATCACTGGCCGCAGCTGCGTCTGCCTGATGGCGTCGATCCGGCCGCCTGGACCTTGGCGGATCTGCTCAATCACCGTGTGCCCTTGAGCGCGGATGCGATCACCACGCTGGAGGCGTACATCGGCAGTCCCGATCCGGCCCTGTATCCGCAGCTGCTGCAGCAGTTCGCCAGCAAGCGCGCCGATGGCTTCGACTACGACAATCTCGGCTACAACATCTACGCGGCGATCCTGCAGCAGCGCACTGGCCGCTCGTGGCAGGACTGGTTGCAGCAAACCTTGTTCACGCCGTTGCAGCTGCACGAAACCGCAACGAACACCTCCAGCTTCGATCCGGCGCAGCTGGCCTTCAACCACCAGTGGCTGGGTACCGAACAGGGCTGGCGGTTGGTGCCACCCAAGCCCGACGCCTTGATGCATTCGGCTGGCGGCACGATGACGTCACCGCGCGACATGGGCCGTTGGTTGCGCTTGCAGTTGGGTGCAGCCTTGTCTCCCCAATTCGATGCACGCTTGCTGGATGCTGCCCACCGCGTCGGTGCCCAGGTCGATCCCAAGGCCCGCAACGCCTACGAGTTGCCCTGCAATGGCTATGCGTTTGGTTGGAACGTGTGTGATTTCGAGGGCCACACGTTGTACATCCACGGCGGCAGCTATACCGGTGCGCGCAGCATGATGGCGTTCTCGCCGGATCTGGGCGTGGGTATCGGCGTGTTCTCCAACTCGGACAATGCCACCGGTTGGTTGACCTCGCGCACCGTGGTGCAGTTCTTCCAGTATCTGGTGGACCATCCGGAAGCTGCTTCATGGGCGCAGATCCGGCGCAATGCCTATCCGCAGCGCGTGACCGAACAGCTGGCGGGCATGCGAGCGCGGCAGGCAAAACAGCATGACGATCCGCGTTGGCAGGGGTGGCAATGGCGGCCGGATTCGACAGCGCCCTATGCCGGTGATTTCCGTGGAGTTACGTTGCCGGTCACTGCGCAGGTGATCGTGGGCGGCGAGGGAATGCAACTTCAGGTGGGCGCACTAAATCGCAAGCTGACACCCGCTGCGCCGGATCTGTTTGCGGCGCAGGATGGGCCGTTGGACGAGGCTGAGTCCATGCAGTTCCAGCGAGATGTGCAGGGTGAGTTATTGGGGTTTGAGTTTGATGGGCAGCGTTATGTGCGTGTGCGTTCCCGGTAGAACGGCACGGGTTGATTCAGAGGTTCGGGTGAAATGGGCGCGCAATTGTTTGTAGGAGCGGCGTGAGCCGCGAAGCTGACATTGCTGCAGTTGCAGATGTTTGTGGCACCTGACGATCTACCTGCTTCGCGGCTTACGCCGCTCCTACAAAAGCCTCGCCGCCTCTGTCAAAGATGTGTCCCTGCACAACGCAAAAGCCCGGCGTTACGCCGGGATTTCGTGCAGCAACGTGATCCGTTACGGCTTACTTGAAATCCAAAGTCTTCTCGAATGACTTCAGCTCATGCCGCGCCATCGCCAGGTTGGCATGGGTGCGGTCGAGCACGACATACAGGAACAAATCCTTGCTGCCGTCCAGCGGGCGAATCAGGTGGTACTGCTTGGACAGGGTCAGCAGGATGTCTTCCACCACGTCGCTCAGACCCAGCGAATTGGCCACGCGACGCTTGGCGCGCACGACGTCGGCGTTGCCGGCGGCGGCAACTTCCATGTTGATGGCGCCGCCACCCAGCGTGCCCAGCGCCATACCGCTGTCGCTGTCCACCAATGCGGCGCCGATGAAACCAGCGATTTCGCTCAAAGCATCAAGTTTTACGTTTGCAGCCATTTCTCATCCAATGAAGTAAGGGTTACTACAAAAGCAAAGCGCGCGCGGGTCCATCCCGGGCGAGCGGCCGCGCAGCATAGCGAAAACCGTTGAATGCATGCGAGCCGGCCAGGTATGCGAGGTGCAACGGTGCGTCTTATGCTTGGCTTGCTGTTTCTGCGGCGAGCGCTGGCAAGGGCTGCAGAACCCACACTGCATGCGCCTACGAAGGCAGGCGGCATCGGCTTGCAATGTTTGGTAACGGTGCTGCCAGTGTTGGATTTCGCACTGAATGGGAGCCGGAACTTCGATGCAATCCCGGCAATGAAACCGTCACGGTCAATTTACGGCCGAGTCGCAGAATGACGGGCAGAGAGCGATCGCCAATCCTATCCACGATGAGGTGCTCGCTCTCCGTCATCGACTATTCCAAACAGCGGGAGCGCACATCATGGGCAAGCCGGCAGTGGTTCTGGTGCATGGTTTCTGGGGCGGAGCGGCGCATTGGGCGCGTGTGATACTGGAGCTGCGACGGCTGGGTTACCAGGATATCCGTGCGGTTGAAAATCCACTCACCTCCTTGGCCGATGATGCCGAGCGCACCCGCAAGATGGTGGCGCAGATCGACGGGCCGGTGGTCCTCGCCGGGCACTCCTACGGCGGTGCGGTGATCACCCAGGCTGGTAATCTGCCCAACGTGAAGGCCTTGGTGTTCATTGCCGCGTTTGCTCCCGATGCCGGCGAGAGCCCGGGCGGGATCACTCAGCAGCATCTTCCGGTCGCAGCGCCGAATCTGGCGCCAGACAGCGATGGCTACCTGTGGCTCAAGCCGGATAAGTTCCATGAAAGCTTCTGCCAGGACCTGCCCGAGGAGGAGGGTTTTGTCATGGGAGTGACGCAGAAGGCGCCATTGGCCAGTACGTTCGGTGACAACATCAGTGACCCGGCCTGGAAGCACAAGCCAAGCTGGTACCAGATATCCAGCCAGGACCGGATGATCGCGCCGGAAAACCAGAAGGCCATGTCCGCCCGTCTCAACGCGCGCAAGGTGATAACGCTGGATGCGGGACATGCATCGTTGGCATCGCATCCGGCGGAGGTCGCGGCCCTGATCGACGAGGCCGCGACGGCTACTGCTGGCTGAAAGCGACACGCACCGTATGCCGCGTTGCCCACTGCGGCGGTGCGGCGGTTCGCATATGCCCTCAGCGGAAGAACTGGCTCGGCGTCAGCCCGAAACGGCGCTTGAACATGGTGGCGAATGCGCTGGGGCTCTCATAGCCCAGCGCCAATGCAACGTCGATGACTTTCTCGCCAATCGCCAAACGTTCCAGGGCACGCAGCAGGCGTGCCTGCTGGCGCCATTGACCGAAGGTCATGCCCAGTTCGCGTGCACACAGGCGCTGGATGGTTTTGACGTCCACCTGCAGGCGGGTCGCCCAGTCCTGCAGGGTGGATGCATCGTCCGGGTGGCGTTGCAGCTGTCTGCCGATCTGGCGCAGCCGTGGATCGCGCGGCTCGGGCAGGTGTAGCGGCAGCACCGGCAGCGTCTGTACTTCGTCCAGGATCAATCGCATCAGCCGGCCATCGCGCGAGTTCTCGGCATAGCGGGCCGGTATTTCCACCGCCGCATGTATGAGCGATGCCAGCAATGGGGTGATGGACACTGCCGATGGAGTCTGCGGCGCGTCCGGCATTGCCTCCGGGGTGATGTACAGGCTGCGCATCTGTACCAGACCGATGCAGTGCACCTGGTGGCCGATGCCGGCCGGCATCCAGATCGCGCGCGTGCTGGGCACCACCCAGCGGCCCATGCCTGCATTGACCACCAGTACCCCGGTTTCCGCGTAGACCAGCTGGTGTCGATCCGGATGATGGTGCAGCGGAATCAAGGTAGTGGTGGGGTAGTCCCGGGCCTTGCAGTACACCGCTGTTTCCGGGCCGACGGGGAGTGGCTGGCGACGGCCTTTTCGGACAGCTGGAATGTCCTTTTCGAAAGGATACATGACCATATCGCGCAGGATGGACGTGAATTGCGACTCTACCATGCGCGTCCGCCCCCACTACGCGGTCATGCCATGTCATCTCCTGCTTCAACGGTTGCAGCTCCTGCCTCACAACGTCGCCCGGTCGCGGTAGGTGTGCTTGCTGCGATCAGTAGTTCGCATCTGGTCAACGACATGATGCAGTCGTTGATTCTGGCGCTGTATCCGATCTTCAAAGGCCAGTTCCATCTGAGCTTCGCCCAGGTGGGCTTGATCACGTTGACTTACCAGCTAACTGCGTCGTTGTTCCAGCCCTTGATTGGCCTGCGCACCGACAAGCGGCCGGCACCGTACTCGCTGCCCATGGGCATGGTGTCCACCTTGTGTGGTTTGCTGCTGTTGGCGTTCGCACCCAACTTCGCAATGGTGTTGGTGGCGGCGATGCTGGTCGGCATCGGTTCGGCGATTTTTCATCCGGAATCCTCGCGCATCGCGCGGCTGGCCTCCGGCGGCCGCCATGGCCTGTCGCAATCGGTGTTCCAACTGGGCGGCAATGCCGGTACTGCGATTGGTCCGTTGTTGGCCGCGGCGGTGATCGTGCCGAACGGACAACGCAGTGTGGCGTGGTTCGCCTGTGCCGCTTTGTTGGGCATAGGCCTGCTGACTTATGTGAGCCGTTGGTACCAGCAGCACCTGCTGGCCGTCGCCACGCAGCCCAAGGTGGCGGCCAAGCATGCCAACCTATTGCCGCCGAAGACCGTGGCCTGGGTGATCGGCATCCTGCTGGTGCTGATCTTCAGCAAGTACTTCTACATCGCTGGTTTGAGCAGTTACTACACGTTCTATCTGATCCAGAAGTTCCATGTTTCGGTGCAAAGCGCGCAGCTGCATCTGTTCGGCTTCCTCGCAGCGTCTGCGGCCGGTACCTTGATCGGCGGGCCGTTGGGTGACCGCATCGGCCGCAAGCCGGTGATCTGGGCCTCGATCCTGGGGGTGGCACCGTTCGCCTTGATGCTGCCGTACGCCGACCTCCAGTGGACCATGATCCTGACGATGGTCATCGGCTTCGTATTGTCCTCGGCGTTCTCGGCGATCCTGGTGTACGCGCAGGAATTGATGCCCACCCGCATCGGCACGGTTTCCGGCCTGTTCTTCGGCTTCGCCTTCGGTATGGGCGGCCTGGGTGCGGCAGTGCTGGGCGTGCTGGCCGACCACACCAGCATCATCTGGGTCTACAAGCTGATCTCGTTCCTGCCGCTGCTCGGCATCGTCGCCGCCTTCCTGCCGAATCCGCGTGCGCCTTGAATGACAGGCGGCGCGCGCACCCTTTGAACGTGGGATTCCCAGTCCCCTCGCAGCGGCAGGGGAAAATTTTGAGGACTGCAGCTTCTGCCCCCTCCCTTTCGCAACGCGAAGGGGAGGGCCGGGGAGGGGTAAAGCTCTTGCTGTAGCGCTGCCGGATCGTCTGATGACCACCCGGCCGGGGCCTCATCCCGGATCGAGGCATCACTGTCCTGGCGGTCGCGGTCGCGGGCGCATGGCGGATGTTTGCTTGTTCATCCGCTGTTTTGCACGAAGTTGCACGATTGCTTGTGTTGATGCATGATTTCGCAATCAAGAGGCTGAGCGCCCAGAGCGATGACTGTCGGTGCTCCTATGCCGAGTCAGATTCCCATCAACGCAGAAAACCATCACATGACCGCCTCGGACCCCGACGCACTCCCGCAGGAGCGCCAGCAGCGCATCCTCGAGCAACTCCGCAAGCACGGTCGCGTAGTTGCCAACGAGCTGGCGGCCGCGTTTGCGGTCTCCGAGGACTCCATCCGGCGCGATCTGCGTGACATGGCCGCCAAGGGGCTGTGCCGGCGGGTATACGGCGGGGCACTGCTGCCGACGCCGCAGTTCGATACTTTGCCTGAGCGGGTAGGGCGGCAGGATCCGGAGCGCAGTGCGCTGGCCGCCCACGCGGCGTCCCTGCTGCTGCCCGGGCAGGTGGTGCTGATGGATGCGGGTTCCACCAATGTCGAGATCGCCCGCGTGCTGCGTGGCACGGCATTGACGGTGGTGACCAACTCCCCTGCCGTCGCCGATGCGCTGGCCGGCGCGCAGGCAACCGAGGTGATGATGATCGGTGGTCGTATCGACCCGCGTAGCGGCGGTGCCATCGGCTCCATCGCATTGCAGCAGCTGACGCAGCTGCAGGCGGATGTCTGTATTCCAGGTGTCTGCGCGGTTGATCCGGAGACCGGCATATGGGGCATCAATGCCGAAGAGTGCGCATTCAAGCAAGCAATGCTGCGGGTCAGCGATACCACGCTGATTGTCGCCAGCAACGAAAAAATCGGCGCACGTGGCAGCTTCCGTATTGCCAGCATCGATCAGGTTGATCAACTGCTGATCAGCGACCGTGTCCCGGCGGAAATGCAGCAGCGGTTGGCGCCAATCGCACAGCGTCTGCATCGGGTTGTCGTCGCGAAAACCTGATTCAACGGATCGAGTGCAAGCAGCGCGGCTGCAGTGCAGATATCAAGGAACAACAAGTGACCAATCCAATCATATTGCAGCGCAGCGAGCAGATAGCCACGCGCGCAGCCTTTTTCGTGCCCGGTTTTGCGATCGCATGCTGGGCGCCGCTGGTACCTTTTGCGAAAGCCCGCGCAGGTCTTGATGACGCAATGCTTGGTGTGCTGTTGCTGTGTCTCGGTCTGGGCTCGTTGCTGTCCATGCCGCTGGCCGGCATGCTGGCAGCACGGCATGGTTGTCGGCCGGTGATGCTGGCAACCGTTTTGATGATGGTGTTGATGCTGCCGCTGTTGGCGGCGGCGTCCACGCCGCTGAGTATCGGCGTTGTATTGCTGGTGTTTGGCGCAGGCATCGGTGCAATGGACTGCGTGATGAACATTCAAGCAGTGGTGGTGGAGCGCGAATCCGGGCGCGCGATGATGTCCGGTTTCCACGCGTTCTATAGCATTGGTGCCTTGACCGGTGCGGCACTGGTAACGCTGCTGTTGTCGGTTGGCGGCGGCGCGCTGTTGTCGACCTTGGTAGTGGCTGCCGGCGTGTTGGCGATCACGGCACTGTCATCGCGCTGGTGGCGCAGCGAGCGAGCAGAGCAGGGTGAAGCCAGCTTCGCTTTGCCGCGTGGCGTGGTGATCGTGATTGGCGCCGTATGCTTCATCAGCTTCCTGGCCGAAGGCTCGATGCTGGATTGGAGCGCAGTGTTCCTGCATGAAGTACGCGGGGTGGAGCTTGCCCATGCCGGTTGGGGCTTTGTTGCCTTCAATATCGCAATGACTGCCACACGCCTGTTCGGCGACCGGCTGGTGAACCAGCTTGGGCCGAGCGTGGCGGTGCTGCTGGGTGGTTTGCTTGCATGTGGCGGGTTTGTACTGGCCACGCTGGTGGCGAGCTTCGCTGTGGCCTTGCTTGGCTACGCGCTGGTCGGCATTGGCTGCGCCAACATTGTGCCGGTGATGTTCAGCCTTGCAGGGCGGCAGACCCGCATGCCCGAGAGCGTTGCCATTCCCGCAGTCACCACCATGGGCTATGCGGGCGTACTGCTGGGCCCGGCGGCAATCGGCTTCATTGCCCAGCAGTGGTCGCTGCCTGCGGCGTTCCTGATGGCTGCGGCGGCGCTTGCGCTTGTCGCGGTGATTGGTTCGTTGCTGCGGGTGCGTTGAGTGCTCCTTTCCATGCTCCAGGTGACTTCGCGCGCGGCCGATTGAAACCGCTGCGGCTTTACGCCTGCTGCCATACGAGTCCGCCTGCTGCTACCGCCGCCATCCGATACGTTTCGCCTTTGACGCGGTTATATGAGGCGCTTTCCTGGCGATCCTGCCTGGCGAAGCGCGTAGGAAAATGCCGCGGTCTTGCCTCACCAAGCGATTTTTAAGTTTTTCCTTATGGTTATTGGCTGCCGTTTTGCTACAGCATTCCAGATCATAGAGTTCGGCGTGATCAAAGGAATGAACGCATGCAATGGATGCAGTATCCGGCCTGGGATGGCCCGGAATCGAAGCATCGGCTGATTGATGTGGAGTGGCCAGGTACGGGTGATTCGCCACCGATATGGCCAAGTAGCATCCGCTACCGCGATGAACTAAGTCGTTCCTTTCAGCTCGAAGCTACCTGCTTCTGCAGTGTTGAGGGGATTGAGGTTAAGCAGCTGCTGGGTAGACACGTGGCCTTCGGCGTGGACACTGGTCCTGGAGAGCGGCGCTGGCTCTCGGGGATCATCACTGCGGCCGCGAAGCGCGATGGCGCTGGTAGTTTCTCGTTGATCGATCTGCAGATCGAGTCCGCCTTGTCGCTGCTGGATCGCCGTCGCACGTGCCGTATCTTCCAGGACCAGAGCGTTCCGCAGATCGTGGCGACGTTGCTGGATGAACATCGTCAGCGCAACGCCATCATCGCCGCTTCGTTCAACCATAAAAGCGAACTACAGCGCGATTTCCCGGCGCGCTCTTACTGCGTTCAGTTCAATGAAAGCGATCATGCCTTCATCGACAGGTTGCTGGCTGAAGAAGGCATCACGTACTACTTCACATTCACCAGACAGTCTGGCGCTGCTGCGCACCAGCTGGTGCTCACGGACAAAGCTATCCGAGCGGATCAGTCGCTGCGTGCACTACATTTCCGGACGCAGGCCGATGCCGTTGGTTCACAGGAGCAATGGCTAACCCACTGGGAGGCCAAGTGCCAACTTGTGGGAAGCCGTGTCAGCCTCTCCAGCCACGACTACCAACCTGCGCATCGCCTGCAAGGTCAGGATGAGAACGTTCAAGAGCATGGTGAGTACGGCCGGCAGGCAGCCGCCAGCCTGACTGACTACCAGTCTTTGGCGCCGTACTACGCTGACCAAGAGCGGGAGCTGAGCAGCTATGCGCGGCTTCGGATGCAGGCTGAAGAGCAACAGGCCAGAACCTTCCTTGGGAGTGGGCGACTGCGCGGCCTGGCCACCGGCGAACGTATCTTGCTGGAGGATCATCCTGCGCATGCGGGACAGAGCGAACATCAGCGTACTTTCGTTGTCACCGGAGTTGATCTGCAACTGCGTAACAGCGTTCCTGAAGCTTGGCAGCTCCCCTCGTCGTTGCTGGAGCAGGCAGCTCAAGGCAATCTGATCGGGGGCGAGGAGCATCCGGATCAGGCAGCGGACGACATCAGACTGTGCTTCAGTGCGGTCCATCGGGATGTGCCCTTGGTGCCGCGCTATGCCGGGACCCTTGATCGCCCGACTGCAGATGGGCCGCAGACGGCCACCGTCGTCGGCCCTGTCGGTGAGGAAATATTTACCGACGAGTTAGGGCGTATTCGCATTCAGTTTCATTGGCAGCGCCCAGAAGAGCATCCGGCTGGCACGGCTGAGGGTAACGAGCGATCTTCAACTTGGGTGCGAGTGGCCATGCCCAGTAGTGGCGATGGCTTTGGCCATCAGTTTGTGCCTCGCATCGGTCACGAGGTGTTGGTCGCCTTCCTGCACAACGATATCGACAGACCGGTGGTGGTTGCCACACTGTACAACGGCAAACATGCGACACCGGGATTCAGTGGACGACGCGGCTTGCCCGGAAATCGCGCACTGTCGGGCATCCAATCGCGTGAGCACCATGGTCAAGGTCACAGCGAACTACTGATGGACGACACTTCCGGGCAGGTCCGTGCCCGGTTGGCAACTACCCCGTTTGCCAGCGAGCTCAACATGGGCAAGTTGAGCTCGCCGCGAGTAGACGGACAGGCGCAGCCACGAGGTGATGGTGCAGAGCTGCGTACCGATGCGGCGCTGGCGTTGCGCGCTGCCCACGGGATCCTGATCACCAGCTATGCGCGCGAACTGGCCCGAGGTGGGCAACTGGACCGGCAGGAGTTGCTGACGCTGCTTGACGAATGCGGCGAACTCTTTCGCGGGTTGGGGCAGACAGCGACCAATCGTGGCGCGAAACAAAGTGTTGGCGAAGGCATGGCGACGTTGCAGGACGCCGTAGCTGCGTGGCCAGAAGCGGGAAATCAAGCCGGTGAGCCGGTCGTCGCCATTGCTGGCGACGCAGGCATCATCAGCGCCACGCCTCAATCGCAGTTGCACTACGCCGGTGGAAACCACGACGTTGTAGCAACTGACAACGTGCAATCGGTTAGCGGTGGCGCCATGCTTCTGCAAGCAGGTGGCGGCGTGTCTGTTTATGCTCAGGATGGTGGTATCCAGGCCATCGCCAATTGCGGCAATGTGCTGGTACAAGCGCAGGACGCGGACATCGCACTAAATGCGCAGAAATTCCTGCATGCATCGGCGAGCGAAGGGGAGGTGCTGGTTACCGCCCCCACCATCCGCCTGGTTGCCGATGACGGCAGCTACATTCGTATTGGAAATGGCATCGAGATAGGTACCTCTGGCGATGCAAAGGTGCATGCAGCCAAGCACGATTGGGTGGGGCCGAAGACAGACAGTGTCGATATTCCAACGTTTGGGCGTGATCCGGCGGCGCGTCAGCCCCGGTTCCACTATGAAGGTGACACAGCTGCTGTAGTTGCCAATCTGGCCTATCGCCTCGTGATGGAGGATGGGGGCGTGGTTGAGGGAACGGCGGGGAGCGACGGGCAGGGGCTACGCGTAGAGCGTGGAACCATGCAGAAAGTGGCTGTTGAAATTGCCAAGTCGGCTGAGGACGGAAGTTGATGCAACGCCTCATCGTTCAAGGGTTGAATGCGCCGTACTACCGCCGATGTGTTCAGGGTTTTCTCCTGCGCTCCGGCTTCACCTTGAGTGCTGGTGACTTGTGGTCGCCGTATCGATGCGCTTGCTGACCATTGATGGAATGGAAGCCAGAATGCGAACAGGAGTATGCAAGTGAGTAACTACGAGCCTGCGGGTCAAAGCCGACTTACACCCAGTTCCACTGTGCCGAGCAATACGCCGGTGCCTCGACAGCGGCCCGGTGTGGTCATTTTTCTGCACGGGGTCAATGATCCTGGCGCCAGTTATGCCTCGGTTGAGACAGGGCTATGTCAGGGTTTGAACGAACGACTGGATCGTGACGACCTGAGGGCGGGACGTTATGGCGCGGATTACTGGGTGGCAAAAGCCAAGCCCAAGTTTTTGCATACAGAGGATGACATCGCCGCTCTTGATGATCCAGATACACACCTCTACCGCCGCAAGGATGGCCAAGCCAAGAGCGTATTGATTCCATTTTACTGGGGTTACCGGGCAGCCGATGGTGAGATCCAGCGCGATGCCAATGGCGATCCTGCCAAGGTCCGCACCCAATATCAGGACAAGTTCGGCAACCGGCTGGACCGGAGCTTCGGGAAGGGCGGTGGCTTCTTCGCAAATGCGACCAACAACCTGCGCGAGATGTATGGCAAGGGTTTCGACATGTTCGTCAGGCACGCGGCCAATACCCAGCTGCCAAACAGTCAGTTCATGGGCGAGTGCCCGCATCGCCGCTATTTCGTGCTGGCTGCCGAAAGACTGGCCAACATGATCAGCACCATCAGGAGTGTCTATCCCTCCGAAACCATCACCATCATGGGACACAGCCAGGGCACATTGATCACCTTGCTTGCCCAGGCGATGTTGGCCGATCGTGGGCAACGCTGCGCTGATTGCGTGATCATGGTGGCCAGTCCCTATTCGTTGCATGCCAAAGTCACACCGAAGGGCGGCGATACCTTGGGTGACTTTCTACGCATCATCGAGACGATCACAGCCGAGCCCTATGCCTTGCCAACCCTGGATGACCTTTGTGTTGGCCAACCCAAGTCCGGCGGTCGCGCAGGCCCACGATGGAGCGCGTTGAATGGGCATCGCATTGGCATCGATGGTCGCTCGGCGGCGTTCCCTGAGCGCGATAACCGCGGCAAGGTGTACCTGTATTTCAGCCCCGATGATGCCACGGTCGGCTTGGCGCAGGTGGTTGGGATCGGCACCTTCGGTGTTCCCGACCTGGTTGAAGGGCGCAGCGCGATGGAAAGGCTGCGTGAGAAGCGCTTTTACCAGCGTTTGTGGACCAAGCGCCACCGTGAGGGACAGCCGGTGTGGGTTGGTACTGAACCCGGTCGCCAGTTGCTACGCGCCAAAGGTGAGCCGCGCTATGCCAGTGGTGGCTGGTCTGCGAAGAACATCGCTGCCGCCGAGCCAATGAGTGAGGACGAGAGTCTGTGGATCAATGGGGAAGCGTTGATGCCCATGCACGCACCGAAGATGTTTGGTGGCGAAGCGGTCAAAGGAAGCCCGAGCACGCTTGGTAAAGATCGTGGAGATGATGTCACGCAGAATATTTCGCTGGGCAAGGTAAAGGCTGATTTTCCATGGCTACCGTTGCCAGACGCCTATGCCGGGATGAAAGAAGATGCAGCTCTGGCAAAATTCAACAGCGGGGCTGCTGATGAGAATGGTCAGACGCGTGCTGTGCGCAAGGGCCCAAGGGGCAAGTCGCTTGAACGGGAGATGACCCCTGACGAGGCCAGAGCGTGGATGCGGACTGCGGACTCGGAGCTGGAGGACAACAGCTATCACTCCGGCGTGCTGCGCGATTCAGAGAACCATCGTTGGGTGACTGCAATGGATGTGGCAATTGGTCAGGGCCATATTTTGGATGATAAGGATTGGCGTGCGCTGCTGACGCTGATGGGGGATTGGAGGATGGAACAGGCGAAAATCGATGCCATGAAAGAGAATCCAAAGTGGAGTGAGTTGAGTGAAGCCACGTGGAAGCTCATCGAGGCCTGTGGTCGTTACTACAACTCCGGTGAGTTTCCAAGATCCTCGCTCGTCAATCTGCGGAAGCCTCCGCAGATGGTGAGCGGCGGGAACTTCAATGAGAACCCATCATGAGCGGCCTCGGTACGATTCGCCCACGCTTGGCGCCTTATTGCTGGGCAGTGATCGTGCTTGGACTTGTCTGGACCTTGCTGATAGTTGCAATGGGTACAACGATGGACCTTGATGCCTCAGTGAACGACATGGAGATGGGCCACATGCGCAGCGCAATTGTTTTCGGAGTCACCGGTATTGCCTCGCTGGTTGCGCTGGTCTTTGCAGGACACTGGGGCTACAAGGCGCTTTCACGTAAATCGGATGTCGTACCTGTTGCAATGACGGAAGCTGCGGTGGTTGAAGATCCGACGAGCAGCCCGACCTGGTCGTTGGAGTTGCGCGGTGTTGGTATCGCCCCAGGCGCGAATCACCAGACCTCTGTATGGAAGAAAGTCCGGGTGCCGGGACAAGATGGCTTTACCTCTATCTACTCGCAGGACCCCAATGACTATCCTGATTCTGCAGATAGCAGGGAAGTCAACGCAGGCCTCAGGACCGGCGCAGCCTTCAAGTATGCCGCTACCGATTCTGTGGCGTATTGGCCAATTCCCGTCTTTGCGGTGGAGCCTCCAATTCGTGAAATCCGAAAATCCACACGCGCGGCGGGCCTGATTAGCGAAGGCAGGTTTGGCGGATCGCTCGGGGTGACATTGTTTCTGTGGCAGCAGGATGCCAATACCACCCATGCGCAGGCGACAATCGAACAGTCGTTTGCGCTCTTCGATGATAGCCCCGAGCTTCCAATGGCGTTGATCGCCGCGCGTGACGGTGATGTAACTCGGCGCAGATATGCTCCTCTGGGTACGCCACGCATGAGTGACGAACGTTTCGTTCCCGTGGTGGAGGACACAACGGCGGTCTTGTTGCTTGCGCGCGGCGATCGCGTGGAGCGCTACCTGCGTCCGTTTGCCCCGGACTATCCGGAAAACAACCAAGACAGCCGTACCGACCTTGGCAAGCTCTGGTCGTTGTTCTTTAAAACCCGAACCAGAGCAATGGATCAATACGAGGAAGTAGCACGCAATGCAGGCGCACGAGACGCCAGTTCTCCGGGCGTTACGCCTACCAGCTTCTGGCAGGCCGTTCTGCCCGAGCTATGGAACACAACCGACAACCGCGGGCCGGGTGACTTCAAACCTACCCCGTGGCTGCCGATTCGCTGGGCGAAGCATCAAGTAGATGAGTTCGATCGAGCTCCCCACCTGGGTCATCTGCACCGGCCCATCAAGGTTCCATTGCGCGATGCCGAGGGGAAGCCTCTGAAGCAGGCGCTGCAAACGCTGGCGATGCTCGAAGGCTGGAAGCAGGCGCTCGCTACATTGCCGGAAGGTAGCGTGCCGGCCCGGGTGTTTTACGACAGTCATGATGGCACGGCACTGGGCGTGGCCCTGAACAACGCCTTGCATACATTGAATGCCGATGGCCATGGATTGGAACTAGGCAATGTGGATGAGGGCTTCGACATTGGCCGCCGCATCGCCGATGTCGGTTTGACCAGCCCGCTGGTGCAGATCGGGTTGAGCGCGATTGCCAGCTATCACGAGGGCGGGGTCAGCGCGGTGGTGTATGCCGGTGCCGATGGCAGCGCCACCATTCAGATGGTGCGGCCACCCAGTGCTGAAGAGAAAGCCAAGAACAACCCGCCCGGCGTCAACCACGACCCCTTCATGCGAAAGGTACGCGGCAGATGAAATCGCCGATTTGCCTGGGTGATGCCACCAGCAGTGGAGGCAAGGTCACCGAGTGCCAGTTTGCGGGTACTCATACCGTGAATGGCAGGCCAATAGCCGTGCTTGGGGATAGCGCGACGTGCCCCCTGCATCGTGGGAGCTTCCGATTTGTTGAAGGAGACCCAGCGCGAACGATGCGGGGAAAGCCCGTGGTGTTTGAAGGTCATAAACTTGCCTGCGGCTGCCATGCCATCGCCGGTGCGGCTGTCACCATCAGAGCGGATTGAAGAAGCGCGCTGTACCCTGCTGCTCGTGGTGGGGGCAGTCGGGGTAGGCGCTCAAAGGTGGCGGTAGGCGAACAACACCGGTTGTCCAATCAGCTCGCCGATTGCAGCGGAAAAGCGGTCGCGGTCAAGGTCGCCACCATTGTCGAACTGCATGAAGTTCCAGCCGACGCCAAGGCCGCAGCTCCAGTCCAGGTCCAGGATGTGATATCTGCGGCCATCATCGGGATTGGTCCAGGTGGCATGGATGTCTTCGTAGGCAGCGCCGATGAAATCGACGTAGGAGCCAAAAGGATCCAATTCTTCAAGCTCGGCGTCATCGCCGGGGACGCAAGGTGCAGTGGTGTTTTCGCCAGCTGTTACAAAGGGTGGCTGATCTTCAGGTGTTGTGAATAAAGTTACGGCGGCGCGCCTGCTCTCGATCTCATAGTCGCGCTCTTCATAGAACGCACGCATTCCCGGGCCTATCCGGTAGCGGGGGCTGGCCCAGTTACACCACTTGTGTTCGCTGAACTTCCATGCATCGCCCAGGGGTACGGCATGGGCCTGCAGAGCTTGCACTGCATCTTCGATCGACCAGTGTGGGGATGTCGGGATGGTCGCGGGAATATGACCTGCGGCCATATGTGTGCGCAGTACATCCTCTGCCGATTTCCATGTTCTATCGTAGAGGTACATTGCTCCGGGAATGCCCGCGAATGCCATGCTCAGATCGGTCAGCATGCATCCAGGGATGTCCTGGCCCGAAGCCGGCAGAAGCATTTGTTTTTCAAGCATCAATCTTTCCAGTTGCCGCCAGTCCGGAGCAGGCAGATGAGGATGCTTGGGCAGCAGGAACCAGTGATGTTCGGACATGGATTTTGGCCGGAGGAGTGGTTGGCAACGGTACAAGATCGCGCAGCCTTCATGCAGGTTTACTTGTATATGGGCTGCGTGCAAGCAGCGCGATATATCAGGCTGCCGGCGTTCTTCAAATTTTTGGGTTTGCTCGGATGCTCTTGAAGCCCATCCGTCGCGCGATGAAGTCATCGCGGCGGCGCCACTGATGGTGGAACGCGGCGGATCCATGCAGGCTTGCCAGTACAACCAGTACCCATGCGCCATACACGTGCACATACCAGGCGATGGCGCGACCGGTCTCGCCAGCGGGTGGCACAAATAGCGCGGGAAGGTCGAGTCCTGCGAGCAGGCTCCTGTCAGCGCCTATCCATATCCAGATCACGTAGCCGCTGATGGGTAGCGCGAACGCCAGTGCGTAGAGCGATGCATGCACACACAGCCGGATCCAGCGAATCCAGCGTGATTCTTCATTGCCGCAGCGGGGAGTTGGCAATAGCAGGCGCAGGCACAGACGCAAAGTCATCAGGCACAGGATCAGCAGGCCCAGTTTGAAGTGAACTGCAAGCACGGCATCGCCCTGCTCGCGACTGAGCCAATGCTCCGCCGCAAAGCCGAGTAGCAGCTGCGCTACCAGCAGCGCTGCAAGCAGCCAGTGCAGCAGGCGCAATACCAGCGGATAGCGGTCAGTGGGGCGGGCGTTCATTTCGCGCAGCCTGGGTAGCCGGGTATGTTCTGGCCCAGCACGATGTCGCGACGAACCTGCCAGCCTGCGGCAGTACGTTGTGGTGTCACAATGCCACTGCCGCCGCGGCCTTGGTCTGCCTTGCGCACAGCCGCCGCTGTGAGATTTGGATCGTCACGGAACAGCACATCGTCGATGTAGTACGTCGCGCAGCCCCGCTCGATGACATACAGATGGATGTGTTGTGGCATTCGCGTGCCCGGGTAGCTGCCTGGGCGCACGCTGGAGAAGCCATAGTTGCCGTCGGCATCGGTTTTGGCCCAGGCACGTAGCCTGCCGTGACGGCGAATGGCGATATCGGGATCGTTGCCCTCGCCGGGATAGAGTCCATCGCGATTGGTCTGGTGTGCATAGATGACCACTCCGGCGCGCGGCTGGCCCGATGCATCGGTCACCCGGCCGCTGAGCTGCAGGCGTTCACCGGGTTCGGTGTCAGGAGCGAGCTGCGCTATGGTTGGAGCGGCGGCAGGAGCGCCAATCAAGGGCACTTCGCAGTCTTCGCAGGGCAGACCGACAATCGGTGTGGGGCTGCCCAAGGCGCAGCCGCTGAGAAGCAGCAGCGCGCTGAGGTATGTGGCGGACATGTTGCGGATGATGTGTGGGGCGGGGCATGGCATGGGCGTTCTCCGGCATGGTTGCCTTCATCAGGAGTGCCATGGGCCATGCGCCGTTAACCGGTGCTGCTGTGTTAACACTTTTGCCTGGGTTGTCCTCTTCACTCCCATTGCCATCGCTCCTACGGAACATGAAGCCCGCCATTCCGCCCATGGACATTGCCAGGCAGGTACAGGAAGCCCGGCGGGGATCGCAGGCGGCCTATAGCTGGTTGTACCGCCGCTTCGCGCCCTTGGTGCACGCCATCCATCTCGGGAAGAGCGCGCGTGCACGCGTGGATGACCTGACCCAGGAAACCTTCGTGATCGCGTTCTCGAGGTTGCATCAGCTGCGCGAGGCAGAGCGCTTCGGGCCGTGGATAGCAGTGATCGCGCGCAGGACGTGGTCGCCTGATGGCGTTGAAGCCATCGATATCGCTGCTTGCGAGGAGCCGGTGTGGGCCGGTGCAGGGCCGGAGGCGATGGCTGAGGCGGGAGAGGTGTTGCAGGCGATCCGCAGGCTGCCCGAGGCCTACCGTGAAACCCTGTTGCTGCGTCTGGTCGAGGGTCTCAGTGGACCGGAGATCGCGGATTTGACTGGACTGAGCCCGGATTCGGTGCGGGTGAATCTTCATCGCGGTATGACCCGGCTGCGCAGTGCGCTGGGTGTCGCCGCTCGGCAGGAGGATGACAATGAAGCCTGAGCAGCCTGATCCGCTATGGGATCCACAGCTCCCCGCTGACAGCGAGCTCGCACGCTTGCAGGCGCTGCTGGGTAAGTACCGACATGTGCAGCGGCAGGATATTCGATGGGATGTTGCGTCGGTGCCTGCGCCGCGCCGCTGGCACCGTTTTGCGCTTGCTGCCGCCGCCGTATTGGTGGGTGTCACTGTTGCCGGAGCTGCATGGTTACCGTGGCGGCTGCAGTGGAACGAGAACAGGCAATGGGCAATCCAGAGCACTGCCGAGGCAGTGCCGGTAACCCTGCAGGTAGACCGGATACTGGCGACTTCGTCGCGGGAGACTGCAACGCTGCAGGTGGCACGTATCGGCCGCATGGAGGTGTTGCCGGGAACCCGGGTCCGGCTGGCAGAGACGCGCAGCGGACACCATCGCGTTGAATTGCTGGAAGGGCGACTGCGGGCTCGGATATGGGCACCGCCGGGATATTTCGGGGTAAGCACCGGCAATGGCGAAACGGTTGATCTTGGCTGCGCGTTCGAGCTGCATCGTAGCCAGCACGGCGAGGGGGATATCCAGGTCCGCAGTGGCTGGGTGATGTATCGGGTCAACGGCCAGGAGACGCTTGTGCCGGAAGGCTACCGTCTGCAGTTCAACCAGCAACGTGGCGGTATTCCACTTGCAGTTACGAGCAGTACGGAGCTGCGGGCGACGGTCGAGCAGTTGGATCTGGCACTGGCCGAAGGCCGTCGTGTTCCAGTGTTGGAGCAGGCGTTGGCGGAGCAGGCAGCAGCCGGAGATCGTTTCACTTTGCTTAGTCTGTTGACCCGGTATCCAGCGCTGGCGTCCGGACCGCTGTATCTGCGGCTGTCCGCCATGTTTGGCGAACCCCAGATCGATCAGGAGCATCGCCAAGCCTGGCAGCAGGGTAGCGTGCATGCCATGAATCTATGGTGGGAGCGGATTCCGCGGCCGGCCAAGGCGTGGTGGCTCAACTGGCGGGATGCTTTCGGCTGAGGCGTAGGACGATTGGCTTGCTGTCAAAGCCACTGACGTGACCTTCGGCCGATCCCCGTTGCGGCTGTAATCCACTACGCTCACGGGCTGTGTCGCGCTTGTTGCGCGGCCTTTCCCTGTTTGGCCGGAGATGTCCATGTCGTTTTCCAAGCTCGTCCCGTTGTCCCTGACGGTTGCAATCGCTGCCTCGCTCGCTGCCTGTGGCAAGACCGAAGCTCCCGCCGCGCCGGCTGCTGAAGCCCAGGCTGCATTCGACCAATCGCAGCTCAAGACCCAGCTGATCTCGCTCAACGCCGCCGATCTGGACCCGGCCGTGCAGGCCTGTGCCGACCTCAATGGTTTCGTCAACAGCAAGTGGCTCAAGGCCAATCCGGTGCCGGGCGACCAGACCACCTGGGGCAGCTTCGAGATCCTGCGTGAGCGCTCGTTGGAAGTGCAGCACGCGCTGGTGCAGCAGGCTGCCGCTGGCAAGGCTGCCGCCGGTTCCAACGAAGCCAAGATCGGCGACATCTGGAAGACCGGCTCGGACGAGGCGGCCATCGAGGCCGCTGGCATCAAGCCGCTGCAGCCGGAACTGGACAAGATCGCCGCGCTGAACGACACCGCCGCCATCACCGGTTACCTGCGTGATGCCTATGCGCAGGGCAATGGCTTCCTGTTCTCGCTGTACGCCAGCCCGGACTTCAAGGACTCGGCCAACGTCATCGCCTATGTCGGCCAGAGCGGTCTCGGCCTGCCGGAGAAGGGTTACTACTTCGACGAGTCGCAGGCCAAGATCCGTGAGGCCTATGTGGCCTACATCGAGCAGCTGTTGACCCTGTCCGGCGTCGACGCCGCGCAGGCCAAGCAGCAGGCCAAGGCGGTGATGGATTTCGAAACCCGCCTGGCCAAGGCCTCGCTGTCGCGCATCGAACTGCGTGACCCGGCCAAGCGCTACAACCCGGTCAGCGCTGCCGATGCCGACAAGCAGACCCCGAACTTCAGCTGGACCGCGCTGTTCGACACGCTGCAGATCCCGGCCAAGGACAAGTTCTCGCTGGCCCAGCCGGGCTTCTTCAACGAACTGAACACCATGCTGGCCGACGTGCCGGCTGCCACTTGGCAGGCCTACCTGCGCTTCCACACCGTAGACAACGCCGCACCGTACCTGAGCAAGCACTTCGAGCAGGCCAACTTCGACTTCTTCAGCAAGACCCTGCGCGGCCAGCAGGAAATGCAGCCGCGCTGGAAGCGCGTGCTGGATTCGGTGAATGGCTCGATGGGTGAAGCACTGGGCCAGCTGTACGTGGACGCGGTGTTCCCGGCCGAATCCAAGGTGGCCATGCAGCACCTGGTGGAGAACCTGTCGGTCGCGCTGAAGGCGCGCCTGGAAGGCCTGCCGTGGATGGGCGAAGACACCAAGAAGAAGGCGCTGGAGAAGTGGGCCAGCTTCACCCCAAAGATCGGTTACCCGGACAAGTGGCGTGATTTCTCCGGTCTGACCACCAATAGCGACAGCTACCTGGGCAATATGCAGGCCGCGCAGGCGTTCAACTACCGCTACATGCTGGCAAAGATCGGCAAGCCGGTGGACAAGACCGAGTGGGGCATGACCCCGCAGACCGTCAACGCCTACTACAACGCGACCAAGAACGAGATCGTGTTCCCGGCCGCCATCCTGCAGCCGCCGTTCTTCGATGCCAAGGCCGATCCGGCGCTGAACTACGGCGGCATCGGTGCGGTCATCGGTCACGAAATGATGCATGGCTACGACGACTCGGGCAGCCAGTTCGCCGCCAACGGCAACTTCGACAACTGGTGGACCGATGCTGATCGCACTGCGTTCAACGGTCGCACCGACCAGCTGGTTGCACAGTTCGATGGCTACGAGTCGCTGCCGGGCGTGAACGTCAAGGGCAAGCTGACCCTGGGCGAGAACATCGGTGACCTTGGTGGCCTGACCGTTGCCTATGACGCGCTGCAGATGGCGCTGAAGGACGACGCGAAGGTCAATGTGCCGGTTGATGGCTATACCCAGGACCAGCGTTTCTTCATGAACTGGGCCACCGTGTGGCGCCGCAACTTCACCGATGGCGAACTGCGCGTGCGTCTGAACACCGATCCGCACGCACCGGCAAACTTCCGTGCCAATGGCGCGCCGTCGAACATGCCGTCGTATGCCGCCGCGTTCCAGTGCAAGGCCGGCGATGCGATGGTGCGTGCCGACGACAAGCGGGTTGTGATCTGGTGATTGCGGTTGTTTGATCGCGATCTGTGAATGAAGAAGGCCCGGCAATGCCGGGCCTTCTTTTTGGCTGATCACATTGACGGCGAGCTGCCTGCTTTTTGTAGGAGCGGCGTAAGCCGCGAAGCAGAGACACCATCAGATCGCACGTTTGCCAGCAGCTTCAGCAACATCAGCTTCGCGGCTTACGCCGCTCCTACAAAATCCTGTCCTACGCGAGCGCGCCCAGCAGCTTCTGTGCGATGGCCCGCTCCTCATCGCGCAGCGTCAGCACGCGCACGCCGGTTTCCGTAACCTCGACGGTATGCTCGCACTGCGCCGACAACTTTCCATCGCGTGTGGTCACGGTCCAGCCATCGTCGTGGTTGTCGATCGCCGCGCGGCCTTGGTTGATCATCGGCTCGATGGTGAAGGTCATGCCGGCCTGCAGTTCCAGCCCGGCGCCTCGATGCCCGTAATGCAGCACATTCGGCTCTTCGTGCATTTCGCGGCCAATACCGTGGCCGCAGTACTCCTTCACCACCGAATAGCCTGCATCCTTGGCGTGGCGGTTGATCGCAAAGCCGATGTCGCCCAGGGTCGCGCCGGGGCGTACCGTGGCGATTCCTTTCCACATGGCCTCGTTGGTGACGCGCACCAGGCGTTTGGCTTGATGGCTGACATCGCCGATCAGGAACATGCGGCTGGAGTCGGCGATGTAGCCGTTCTTCTCCAGGGTGATGTCCAGGTTGACGATGCTGCCGCTGCGGAGAATGTCTTTCGATGACGGCACGCCATGACAGACAACAGTGTCGATGGAACTGTTGAGGACATAGGCAAAGCCATACTGGCCTTTGCTGGCAGGGCGCGCCTGCAAACGGTCGACGATGAAACGCTCGACCCAGTCGTTTACCTGCAGCGTGCTCATGCCCTCCAGCGGCAGCTGGTTCAGTGCTTCGAATACCGACGCCAGCAGACGTCCGGATTCGGCCATCAATGTCAGTTCATGCGGCTGCTTGATCATGCTTCCGCCACCCGCATGCTTGCGGGGCTTACCCCGGCGGCGGCGAGTTCGCGGGCGACCAGTTCCTGGAAACTCAGCTGTGGGTTCAGTTCGCAGAGCATGCCGATCCTGATCCAGAACCCGGCCTGGGCATTGATGGAGCGGCCAGATACGGTGCTGGCCTTGCGCAGGTTGTCGTGCAGTTCGTCGTCGATGTTGACGATGCCCATCGGTCGCTCCATTGATTGAATATATGATCCATATACGAATCATATTATTCCTGCGCTGAACGGAGCACAAGAAAGGCCTGGCGGTGGCACCTGGCAGGCAGAGGAGTTGGGTAGTCGGCGGGCTGGCTGTAAAGGCCTGGCCTGCCGCGCTGGCCCGCCGCCAGTAGAAGCTGGGGGGCGTTCAGGTTTTCTGTCAGGGCCGGGGTTGGAATGAGGCGGGGTGGTCGCTATAATCGCCGGCTTACCGCGCCATCCTGGCGACTGGGCAACATAGGAAAACACCACCATGGTCAAGATTCGACTGACCCGCGGCGGCGCCAAGAAGCGTCCGTTCTACCACATCATCGTTTCCGACGTCCGTAGCGCCCGCGACGGCCGCAACATCGAGCGCGTCGGTTACTACAACCCGGTTGCACAGGGTGGCGAGCAGCGCGTTGTGCTGGATATCGCTGCTTGCGACAAGTGGATCGCCAATGGCGCCCAGATGACCGACAAGGTTCGCAACCTGTACAAGGAAGCGTCCAAGTCCCAGGCCGCTGCGGCCTGATCCTGCGGGCTGCGCGCAAGCGGGCCCCGACTGCTATATGAAGAAAGATATCGAGCGCCGGATCCTGCTGGGCAGGGTTGCCGGCGTTTTTGGTGTGCGCGGTGAACTGAAGCTTGAGTCCTGGACCGAGCCACGTTCCGCCATTTTCAAATACCAGCCCTGGATTCTGCGTACCTCTGCGGGGCAGGAATCCGAGCTGACCGGTGTGCGTGGCCGTGATTCGGGCAAAACCCTGGTGGCGACCTTCCCGGGCGTGACTGACCGCGATGTGGCCGAGTCCATGATCGGGACCGAGATCTACATCGCTCGTAGCGCCTTGCCGCCGCCGAGCGCGGATGAGTATTACTGGGTCGATCTGGAAGGCCTGGACGTGCAGACCGTCGAAGGCGTCAAGCTGGGTATTGCCTCGCACCTGTTCAGTACCGGCTCCAACGACGTACTGGTAACCCGCGGCGACCGTGAGCGGATGATTCCGTTCGTGATGGGCGACTTCGTCAAATCCGTGGATTTCGAGGCCAACCTGATCGTGGTCGACTGGGACCCGGAGTTCTAAAGCCTGTGCGTGTAGACGTCATCAGCCTGTTCCCTGAATTCCTCGCTCAATCGGCCGCGCTGGGCGTGGTCGGTCGCGCGCAGGAGCGGGGCCTGCTGGAACTGCATGGCTGGAACCCGCGCGACTATGCCGAAGGCAATTACCGCCGCGTGGACGACCGTCCATTCGGTGGCGGCCCGGGCATGGTGATGCTGATCGAGCCTTTGCGAGCGGCTTTGGCTGCTGCGCGTGAGGCAGATCCGACGCCGGCACCGGTGATCTACCTGAGCCCGCAGGGGCGACCGCTGGACCAGGCCAAGGTGCGCGAGCTGGCGGCCTTGCCGCGGATGATCCTGCTCTGTGGGCGCTATGAAGGCGTGGACGAGCGCTTCCTGGCGGGCGAGGTGGACGAGGAGATTTCCATCGGCGATTACGTGCTGTCCGGCGGTGAGCTGGGTGCGGCGGTGATCATCGACGCGGTTACCCGTCTGCAGGAGGGCGCCTTGAACGATGCCGAGTCGGCCGTACAGGACAGTTTTGAAGGCGATGGACTGCTGGACTGCCCGCACTACAGCCATCCGGCCAGCCACGCGCTGGGGGATGTGCCGGACGTGCTGCGTTCCGGCAATCACGCCGCCATTGCCGCCTGGCGCCGCCAGCAATCGTTGCTGCGCACGTCATTGCGGCGCCCGGACCTGCTGGACGAGGCCGGCCTGAACAAGACCGACCGCAAGTTGCTGGCCGAGGGCCGGCAGGCGCTTGCAGATTCGTTCAAACAAGCTACTGGCGCCGAGGGCGAACAGTAAGTTAGAATTACGAGTTCCCGTCGGCTGAATGGCTTGACGAGGAGCCAGAACAATAACGTGCAGCGCAATTCGGCGACTGTATGAGCCTAAGCTGTCGATACCGACACGCCCACCCCGAACAATCGGTGTAACCCAATGAGCAAGCTGAACAAGTCCATCGTCGCGGAATTCGAATCCGCCCAGATCACCCGCGAACTGCCGAAGTTCAGCCAGGGCGACACCGTCGTGGTGAACGTGAAGGTCAAGGAAGGCAACCGTGAGCGCGTGCAGGCATACGAAGGCGTCGTCATCGGCACCAAGAATGCTGGCCTGAACTCCGCTTTCACCGTGCGCAAGATCTCGCACGGCTACGGCGTCGAGCGCGTTTTCCAGACCCACAGCGCCATCATCGACTCGGTCGAAGTGAAGCGTCGCGGTAAGGTTCGCGCCGGTAAGCTGTACTACCTGCGTGGCCTGGAAGGCAAGGCTGCCCGCATCAAGGAAGATCTGGCTGCTGCCCAGCAGGCCAAGGCTGCTCGCCTGGCTGCCAAGGCTGCCGGCTGATAGTCCCGCCAACAGGTTCTGCCTGTTTGCAACAACGGCCACCTTCGGGTGGCCGTTTGCGTTTGTGGGGTTGGGTGGAGGCCGGAAAGGCTTTGAAGCGTAGAAGCTCAGAAGCGTAGAAGCTCAGAAGCTCAGAAGCGTAGAAGCTCAGAAGCGTAGAAGCGTAGAAGCTCCCCTCATCCGCCCTTCGGGCACCTTCTCCCGCAAGCGGGAGAAGGGACTGCTGGCATTGTTGTGTTCTGATGTATTGCTTGCGCTCCGGCTTGCGCTCCGGCTTGCGCTCCGGCTTGCGCTCCGGCTTGCGCTCCGGCTTGCGCTCCGGCTTGCGCTCCGGCTTGCGCTCCGGCTTGCGCTCTGCGCGGCCAACTATCAGCTGGTAGGAAACTTGGCCTTCCCTTCTCCCGCCTGCGGGAGAAGGTGCCCGGAGGGCGGATGAGGGGGCTTTGATTCTTGCTTTGGCTTGTAGCTCTGCCGCCGCTCAGCGGAAATGCGCCTCGATCTGCTCCAGCGTCTTGCCCTTGGTCTCCGGCAGCCAGAACGCCGCAATCAGGAAGAACGCAAACGTACACGCTGCCCAGAACAGGAACATGCTGGCGTAGCCGTAATGGCCAACCGTCGGCAAGAACACCGCCGCGATCGTGGTCGACACGAACTGGTTGATCAGCAGCGCAATGCTCATGCCGTTCGATCGAATCCGGTTTGGCATCAACTCCGACAAGGCCAGCCACACGCATACACCCGGGCCCACCGCGAAGAACGCTACGAATACCAGGATGCAGGCCGCCACCGCCCAACCATGCGAAGCCGGCGGCACCGCGCCGATCCAGGCCTGTTCGATACGCAACGGCGCATTGGCAGCGGCGCTCGGGTCGGGGAAGGGATTCAGGTGCAGGCTGCGGAAGAAACGCCCAATCACGCTGTCGGCATGTACGGTGCTGGAGCGCTCGATCAACAGCTGCTGATCGCTGGGATTGTCGCTACGCAGTGAACGTACATCGCTGAAACCGCCGTAGCTCCACGACACGGTCAGCTGCGAAGGTTGCCCATCGCGATTGCGGGTGCCGGCCAGCTGATGCCATTGCGCCGCATCCAGTTGCAACTGCAGGCCATCGGCCTGCACCGCATGCTGCAACACCTGCTGCACATCGGCGCGGCCCTGTTCGGCTTTGAAGAACAGCATCGCTGCAGCCAACAGGGCAAGACAGATGCCGCCACTGCCGATCATCAGCAGGAACTTGCGCCCTTTGCGATCGACCAGAAACAAGGCGACCAAGGTCATGATCACGTTGAGAAGCTTGATCGCCACATCCGCGCCGTTCGCAGCTGCACCTGGCAGACCAGCTTGATTGAGGATGTTGACCGCGTAGGCGAGGATCGAGTTGATGCCGGTAGCCTGGGTGAAGGCAAGCACCAGGCAAGCCAGCACGAACGGCACCATGTAGCGGCGACTGAACAGCCGGTCGCGCTCGCCTTCGGCCTTGGCGATGACTGGATTCTGGATCTGCGCCAGCGTGGCTTCCACCTGCGACGGCGGCAGCGTTGCCTGCAAGCCGCGGCGTGCGGCGTCGATGCGGCCGCGGCGTGCCAGCCAGCGCGGTGACTCATTGAGCCAGAACAGGCCGATGCAGAACACCACGCCCGGCAACAGGCAGGTCCAGAAGATCGTGCGCCAGGCCTGGTCCTTCACTGCGAACAGATGCTGTGCCTGCTGCACCAGGGGCAGGATGCGCACCGACTCGGTTGCTGCATCCACCGAATGCGCCTGGTACAGGCCAATCAAGGCGGCCAGCACCAGCCCAACCGTCAGCAGCAGCTGGAACATCGCTGCGCCGCGACCGCGCCGTTCCGGTCCCAGCACTTCGGCCAGATACAGCGGCACCACCACGCCGATCAGACCGCCGCTGATGCCTTGCAGCAGGCGCCCGAGCAGCAGTGGCGTATAGCCGGAGGCCAACGCCATGATCGGGATGCTGGCGGTGAACAGCACGCCGGCCAGCAGCATCGCGCCACGGCGGCCGATCAGGTCGGCGATCATGCCGGCGAACAGCGACGACAACACGCTGCCCAACAAGACGGCCGCAACCACGAAGCCTATCTGCTGGCTGCTGAGCTGCCAGGCATGGCTGGCGGTGGCTTCCAGATAGGGCAGGGCGCCGGCAATGATGCCGATGTCGATGCCGTACAGCAGGCCACCAAGACCGGCGATGAAAAGGAGATAGCGCACGGGCCAACGCGGCGCGGCGTCGCTGGCGGGCACGGCAAAAGTGGTGTCTGTCATCGGCGCGTTCCTGGGGCAAGATTTTGTAGTGCCGAGCCATGCTCGGCTGCACTTCGTTCCGGTGTATGCGCTGCCGGATCGCGCCGCGCATCCGCGCGGTTTGCCGAGCATGGCCCGGCACTACGTGGAGCGGATCAGCTTGGGTCGATCGGGTTGCCGGCTATCCATACCTGTTGCAACTTCAATTGCGGGTCCAGCACCACCATGTCCGCGCGCAGGCCCGGGGCGATGCGGCCGCGGTCTTCCAGGCCGAGGTAGTCGGCTTGGATGGTGGAAACACGTTGTGAGGCGTCGGCAAGTTCGAGGCCGACATCGACCAGATTGCGCAACGCCTGATCCATGGTCAGTGCGCTGCCGGCCAGCGAGCCGGTTGAAAGCCGCACGCAGCCCATGCACTTGTGCACGCGCTGCTCGCCCAGCGCGTATTCGCCATCGGGCATGCCGGTGGCGGCGGTGGCATCGGTGACGGCATATAGGCGCGGGATCGCGCGTACCGCCATGCGGATGGCACCGCGATGCACGTGCTGCAGGTCGGGAATCAGTTCGGCGTATTCGGCATGCGCCAAGGCGGCGGCAGCGATACCGGGCTTGTAGTGGTCAACGCCGGTCATGCCGTTGAACAGATGGGTAAAGCCGACCGCGCCCGCCTGCAATGCGGCAACCGCATCGTCGTACGTGCCGGCGCTATGGCCGATCTGCACGCGGATGCCCATCGCTGCCAGCGCTGGAATCAAGGCGGTGTGCTGGCCGATTTCCGGCGCGATCGTCAGCACCTTGATCGGGGCCAGGGCATGCAGGTGCTGCACCGATTCCAACGTTGCTTCCAGCGTGCGCGGGGGCTGTGCGCCCAAACGCTGGGGGCTGATGAAGGGGCCTTCAAGATGCACGCCGATGATCTGCGCGGCATCCGCATCCGGTGTTGCCATCACCTGCGCCACACCGCGCAGTGCGTTCTCGATCTCCGCGTACTCGGCGGTCATGGTGGTGCCGAGCAGGGTGGTGGTGCCGTAGCGCGCATGGGTGTGGGCGATGCGGCGGGCGACATCGCCGCCCTGCATCAGGTCCACGCCCGCTGCGCCATGCACGTGCAGGTCGATGAAGCCGGGCAGGATGATCGGCAGATCGCCGCCATCGCCCGCATGGTCTTCTACTTCCAACGTGCGCAGTTGCTGGTCGAAGTGGACGTGGCCGCGGCGCCAGCCCAGCGGGGTGAGGATGCGGCCGTACAGGCTTTGGGTATCGGTCATAGCGGTGGCTCGGCGGTGATCACTTCGATGCCCTGGCGCTGCAGTCCCTCGCGGGTGGCATCGTCGATGCCGGTATCGGTGATGATGGCGTGGATCTGGTCGAGGCGGGCGATGCGGTGCAGGCTGACGCGGCCGAATTTCGAAGCGTCGGTGAGCACCACGATGCGGCGGGCGCGCTCGACCATGCGGTGATTGAGGCGGGCTTCCGCTTCATCATGGGTGGTCAGGCCGAACTGCAGGTCCAGACCATCCACGCCGAGAAACAAGGTGTCGAAGCTGTAGGAGGTGAGGCTGGCTTCGGCCTGGCTGCCCTGCAGCGACAGCGATTGCTTGCGCAGCAGGCCGCCGGTCAGCAGCACATTGACCGCCGGTGCATTGGCCAGCTCCCAGGCGATGTTCAAGCCGTTGGTCATCACCGTGACATCGCGGTGATCGCGCAGATGCCGGGCCAGGGTCATGGTGGTGGAGCCGGAGTCGATGATGATGTTGTCGCCGGGTTGCACCAGCTGCGCGGCGCACATGCCGATGGATTCCTTCAGCGACAGGTTCAGCGCATCTTTCTCGTGGATGTCCTGTTCCTGCGGCGGCATGCGTACCAGCGTCGCGCCACCGTGGGTGCGCGTGGCCAGGCCCTGGGCCTCGAAGTGGCCCAGGTCGGTACGGATGGTCACCGCCGACACGCCGAACTGGTCAACCAGTTCGGCAACCTGCACCGAGCCCTGGTCGATCAGGCGTTGCAGGATCTGCTGTCGGCGGGGACGGGTATTGCGCATGGTCAGCTCTCTTGTGCGTTTGAAAGCGAAGATTAACCGTTCGCAAGGTTTTGGGTGCGCAAACTTTCGCTTTGCTTGCGCGTACCTGCCTGATTGGCGCTGCAGGCGCGCGCGTATTCGCCCAGGCACTGGCCGACGCGATGCTGCACCAGAGCGGCTGGCGTGGCGGCCAACTGGCCCTCGCGCACGGCCACGTACTGGCCCGGCAGGTATTGGCTGAGCAGTACCAGCGGCGGGGTGTGCTTTTCGAGGTTGGCGAACAAGGTCTGCACCGCCTGCAGCAGCTCCGGCTCGCCCCAGTAGTAGCGGCAGCGGTCACTGAAGGCGTAGGCGCGCAGCAGGCGCAGCGTGGCTTCGTCGCCGTGGTAATGCGCCTGCCAGTTCTTCGGCTTGGCCAGCATCACCTGTTCCAGTACCTGCGGCAGCTTGGAGCACTGTGCGGCGGGCAGCAGTTCGGCTTCGATCGCGGCGAGTGCGAACAGCGCTTCGCGGTAGGCGAAGGTCGCCGCCGGGCCAACCTTGAGGATGGCGAAGTGATCGCGCACCAATGCATGCAGGCCGGATTCGCGCTGATAGTCAGTGGAGTGTGCTTCGAACACGATGCGCGGCTGCTGCTCGAGGAAATCCGCCAGCTCGCTGGCAGCGGCGGCGTCGTACTCGTGCACGCTGCTGTGGTCGAAGTCCACGCCCGGCTGCACCACCATTGCAATCACGCGCTGCCAGGCATCGCGCAGTTCCGGTGTGTCGAAGGCCTGCTGATGGATGGCCAGGGTCTGCGCGGCAGCGGCCGGCGTGGTTACGGCCAGGCCGCCTGCCAGCGAGGCTTCGCCACCGGGGATCGGCACTTCGGTACCGATCACATAGACCGGCGGCGGCAGGCCATTGGCCTTGGCGGTGGCTTCGGCAATCACTGCGAGCTCGGCCGAACGTGCGGCGACGGTAGCATCGGGTAACGGGGTCGGGTCATCGGCGCAGGACATGCTGCAGTCCAGATGGATCTTGTGGAAACCGGCGGCGACATAGGCTTGGATCAGCACGCGTGCATTGGCCATCGCCTCGGCGGCCGGCTGCTTCTGCCAGGCGTTTGGACCGAGGTGATCGCCGCCCAGGATCAGCTGCGCGCGCGGGAATCCTTCTTCATCGGCCAGTGCTTCCACATAGGCGCGGTACTGCGGCGGGGTCATGCCGGTGTAACCGCCGAACTGGTCGACCTGGTTGGAGGTGGCTTCGATCAACAGCACGGTGCCGTGCTGCGCGGCCACATGCATTGCAGCGCGCAACACCTGTTCGTTGCTGCAGCAGACGCTGTACAGGCCGACGTTGTGGCCTTGGCGATGAGAGGCAAGCAGGGATTGCAGCGGTGACATGGTCAAGCTCCGGGAATCAGGTAAGCGGGTTGGCAGGCGAGCAGGGCGGCACCACGGGCACCGCCGGCATCGCCGAAGCGCGGTGGCACGATGGGCGGCACTTCCACGCCGTTGAACAGATGTGCGGCGATGGCCGCGGGCAGTTGCTGGTAGAGCGGCGCGTACTGCGACAGGCCGCCACCGAGCACGATGACGTGCGGGTCCAGCGCGAGAATCAGCGCGGCGAAACTGTGGCCGAGCAGGTCGCGGTGGATGTCCAGCGTCTGCATGGCGCGGATATCGCCAGCTTCGGCCTGGGCGATGACTTCGCTGGCGTTGACTGCATTGCCGCCAAGATGGCGTTCGATCATGGCCACGCCGCTGCCGGAGACATAGCGCTCCAGGCAGCCGCGCAGGCCGCAGCCACAATCCAGCAGCGGCAAACCATGCCGTTGCAGCAGGTTGGCTGGCACGCTCCAGTGGCCCCATTCGCCGGCCAGGCCGTTGAAGCCGCCGACCAGCTTGCCGTGCAGGCAGTAACCACCGCCGGCACCGGTGCCGAGGATGGCGCCGAACATGCTGGCGTAACCATCCGCCGCGCCGCCGTGTGCTTCGGACAAGGCGAAGCATTGCAGGTCGTTGCCGAAATGCAGCGGCCGTTGCAGGCGTGCCTGCAGGTCGGCGCTGACGCATTGGCCGGTCAGTGCCGGTACGTTGGCACTGAGCTGGCGGCCACTGCGACGCTCGCGCACGCCGGGCAGGGCGATGCCGATGGCTTCGGCGCGTTGGCCGAGTTCGGCATCGGCATCTGCAACCAGCGCTTCCACCGCCTGCAGGAAACCGTTGTAGTCGCCCTGTGGGGTGGCGATACGTTTGCGCCACGCGACCTGCAGGGCGGCATCGCAGGCCACCAGTTCAATCTTGGTACCGCCGATGTCGATGCCGTAACAGGCCGGGGCGCGGGTATCAGCCATGGTGGATGGTGACGCCCTTGACCACGCGGTTGACGGTGCCGTCCGGGAACGGATTGTCCGGCGTCAGGCCGAGTGCGGCCGAGCGCTGCAGTGCGTACAGCTGGGCGAACGGCAGCCACACCGGCGCCAACCAGCTGTCAGGCAGGGCAGGCACGGGCAAGGTGTAGTCGTCGTGGATGCCAAGGTCCGAATGCGGGCCGATCGACAGCACCTTGCCGGCAACGCCATCACCGCGCAGTTCTTCCAGCAGATCCTGCTCGTAGCGGCGCGACAGCGGCTCGGCGCTACGCAGCACGACGACCAGGGTTTCATCATTGAGCGTGGACTTGGGACCGTGGCGGAAACCCAACGGGGTATTGGCCAGTGCCAGCACGCGGCCGGCAGTGAGCTCCAATACCTTCAGCGCAGCCTCGCGGGCCAGCGCTTCCAGCGGACCACTGGCCAGGTAGATAACGCGGTTGTACGGCTGCGCAGCCAGTGCGGCGACTGCTGCATCCCAGTTGGCCAAGCCCTGGCGCGCGAGTGCGGCAACCTGCTGCAGGCGCTGCACGCGCTCGGCCCACGGCGCGCTGTCGAACACGGTCAGTGCGGTCAGCAGCATGCAGCTCAGGCTGCTGGTCATGGCGAAGGCGCGGTCGCAACTGGCGGCCGGCATCAGCAGCGTGCAGGTGTCGTCACGACCGGCGCCACGACGGGCCAGTTCGCCTTCGGCATTGCAGGTGATGTCGAGGAAGCGGGCATCGTCGACGTCGGCGCGGACGCGGTCGACGGCGGCCACGCTTTCCGGGCTGGAACCGCTGCGGCCGAACGACACCAGCAGGGTCGGGCGGTCGCGCTGCAGGTACAGCGCCGGGTGGGTGAGCAGGCTGGTGGTGTGCACGGCGCGCACTTCGGCCGGCCACTGCGCGTTGATGGTGTCGGCCACCATTTCGGCGATGAATCCGGAACTGCCGGCGCCGGTGAAGATCACCCGTTGCCGCGGATCGGACAGGCGTTGGCCGAGGAAAGCCTGCAGGCGCGTGCTGGCCTGTTGCAGATCGAGGGCAAGGGTTTCCCACAGCGCGGGCTGCTGGGCGATTTCGGTAGCGGTATCGGCTCCGCCCAGGCGCTGCCAGGCGGTCAGATCGTGAAGCAGGGTGGCATCCATGTGTGATTCCTGATTGGCCAGCGCACCATCTTTCTTTTCTTTCGAAATGTCAAATACCGAAAGCAAAACGAAAGAAATAATTTGATTCGGCTTTGTTCCCTTGAGAATTGTCCGAAGCGAAAGGTTTCCCGGGAAACCCTTTCGCAGCAATGAATACGCTCAGCTTCATGATGTGAAAGTTGCTGCTCCGCACCATCTTTCGATTGCAAGAAATCTTACTTATCTTTTGCTTTCATTTTGTTGACATCTTTCGATTTCCTGCCCTAGAGTCGGCGCACTCGGTTTCGAAACGCCCGTTGAACGGGTTGGAGGCAAGGTGGAACACTGCGTTCGTCAATCGCCGCTGTTGCTGGCACTGCTTTCGGCCTTGTTGTTGCCGGCAGTGACCGCACAGGCCGAGCCCATCGGCAATCTGCGCTCCGTCACCGCCAGCGATGGCCGCGACGGTGTGCGTGCCTGGGACGTACGCAGTGACAACGGCAGTACCCTGCGCATCGAGGTGCTGGCCAACGACATCGTGCATGTGCAGGCCGGCCGCAACGGCAAGCTGACCGGCGCCGGCGACAAGGCCGCGCCCATCGTGCTGCCGCAGCCCGTGCAGCAGGTGCAGGTCCAGCTGGAGGAGGACGCGCAGGAAATCCGTGTGCGTACCCCGGCGCTGGTCCTGCATGTGCAGCGCCAGCCCTTGCAGCTGCGGTTGGAGCGTCTGGACGGTGGCAAGCCGGTGTCGCTATGGCAGGAGCAGCAGCCGTTGGATCTGTCCGCCGAGCAGAGCGTGCAGGTGCTGTCCTCGCAGGCCGATGAAGCCTTCTACGGTGGCGGCCAGCAGAACGGCCGTTTCCAGTTCAAGGGCCGCGAGCTTGAAGTTTCCTATTCCGGCGGCTGGGAAGAGGGCGACCGCCCGAGCCCGGCGCCGATGCTGCTCAGCTCACGCGGCTGGGGCATGTTGCGCAACACCTGGAGCGACGGCAGCTATGACCTGCGCCAGCCGGACCAGGCCACGCTGCTGCACCGCGAAGACCGCTTCGATGCCTATTACTTCGTCGGCAATGATCTGCAGCGTCTGCTGGAGCGCTACACCCAGCTGACCGGCCGACCGAACATGGTCGCGCGTTGGGCGCTGTCCTACGGCGATGCCGATTGCTACAACGACGGCGACAACATCAAGAAGCCCGGCAGCGTGCCCGAAGGCTGGAGCGATGGTCCCACCGGTACCACCATCGACGTCGTCAACAGCGTTGCCGCCAAGTACCGCGAGAACGACATGCCTGGCGGTTGGATCCTGCCCAACGATGGCTACGGCTGCGGTTACAAGCAGCTGCCGGAAACCGTGCAGGGCCTGGCCAAGTACGGCTTCAAGACCGGCCTGTGGACCGAGAACGGCGTCGACAAAATCTCCTGGGAAGTCGGCAAGGCCGGCAGCCGCGTGCAGAAGCTGGACGTGGCCTGGACCGGGCAGGGCTATCAGTTCGCGATGGATGCCAACCGCCAGGCCTTCGACGGCATTCTCAACAATTCCGACTCGCGCCCGTTCCTGTGGACGGTGATGGGCTGGGCCGGCATCCAGCGTTATGCGGTTGCATGGACCGGTGACCAGAGCAGCAGCTGGGACTACATCCGCTGGCACGTGCCGACCCTGGTGGGTTCCGGTCTGTCGGGCATGGCCTATGCGAGCGGCGACGTCGATGCGATCTTCGGCGGCAGCGCCGAGACATTCACCCGCGACCTGCAGTGGAAAACCTTCACTCCGGTGCTGATGGGCATGTCCGGCTGGTCGTCGAACGCGCGCAAGCACCCCTGGGCCTTCGACGAGCCCTATCGTTCGATCAACCGCGATTACCTCAAGCTGAAAATGCGCCTGACCCCGTATATGTACGGGCTGGTGCATGACGCCGCACAAAGCGGCGCGCCGCCGGTGCGTGGGCTGATGTGGGACAACCCACAGGACCCGCACGCGCAGGACGAAACCTACAAGTACCAGTTCCTGCTCGGCCGCGATCTACTGGTCGCGCCGGTCTATCGCAGCCAGGCGGCAAGCCGTGGCTGGCGCCGCGATATCCATCTGCCCGCTGGTGGCTGGTACGACTATTGGGATGGCCGCCATCTGCAGGCCGGTGCTGCAGGCAAGCAGCTCGACCGTCCGGTCGAGCTGGCGACGCTGCCAGTCTTCGTGCGTGCCGGTGCGATCCTGCCGATGTATCCGGAGATGCTGTTCGACGGCGAGAAGCCGTTGGATGAAGTGACCTTCGATCTGTATCCGCAGGGCGAATCCAGCTACACCTTGTACGAAGACGATGGCAGCACCCGCCGCTACCAGAAGGGCGAGTCCAGCACGCAGCACATCCGCGTGCAGGCGCCGGCGCAGGGCAGTGGCCCGGTGCAGGTCGAGATCGCACCGGTGCAGGGCGAGTATCAAGGTCAGTTGGCGCAGCGTCGCTATGGCCTGCGCGTGTTGAATCGCACTGCACCGACTGCAGTGCAACTGGATGGCCGCGCGCTGCCCAGGCTCGCCGATGCCGCTGCACTGCAGGCAGCCAACGAAGGCTGGTACTTCGATGGCAAGGAACGCAAGGGCACCCTGCACGTGCGTACCCCCAGCCAGGACATCCGCGCGCCGCTGAAGCTGCAGCTGGATTTCCCGGTCGCCGCCGCGCTGGCCGACGACGTGTTCCCGAACGCACCGGAACTGGGCCGCGCACTGCCGTCCGACAGCCTGCTGGTGGTCAATCGTCCGGCAGAAGAACCCGGCCATCCGTTGGAAGATGCCTTCGACGACGATCCGGCGACGTGGTTCCGCAGCGTGCGCAACCAGGCCATCCGTACCGGCGCCCACGAATGGGTGGTGGGCTTCGGCGAACGCAAGCTGATCGACGGCATCGAACTGGCACCGCGCAACGACCAGCACTGGAAGCACGGTCAGGTGCGTGATTACGAAATCTACATGGCCGACAGCAATGGCGAGTGGGGCAAGCCGATTGCCAGCGGTCACCTGCAGCTGAAGCAGGAACTGCAGCGCATCGACTTCCCAGCCCATGCCGGCCGCCTGCTGCGCTTCCGCGTGCTCAGCGTGCAGAACCCGGATGGCGACGGCGCAAGTGGTGCCGATCCGATGGTGACCGCAGCGCAGGGCGGCACCGCACGTGCGGTGGATGCACTGCAGCCACGCGATGTTGGCCCGATTGCACTGTCCACCTTCCATATCCTCGAGCAGCAAACGGCCGAGCGGCCGGCGCGGCAGCAATACCTCTCCCAGCTGCCGCTGCCGGCCGTGTTGGCCGCCCAGGTGCATGCCGACCGTTCGTTCGCTGCGGCCGTGCCGATGCGCATGAACGGCCTGCAGTTCCGCCGCGGCCTCGGCGTCGGTGCGCAAAGCCGCATCGACATGAGCTTGAAGGGGCAGTGGAAAACACTGCGCGCCGACCTCGGCGTCGACGACCAATGCCGGCAGGCCGGCGGCCTGCAGTTCCAGGTATGGGGCGATGACCGCCTGCTCTATGACAGCGGCTTTGTGAAAGCACCGGGTGTGGTCAAGCCCGAGCTCGACATCCGCGGTCTGTCCAAATTGAGCCTGCGCACCTTGGGCGCGCAGGGTAGCCAACCGTCCCAGGTCTGCGCCAACTGGGCCAACGCCGTACTGATAGGCGAGGAGGGCGATTCCGCCGACATCCTCGCCCCATGACCCACCCGTAACACCGCTCCTTCCACCGGATTACCCCGGCTACGGTCCAAGAACCGTGGCATGGGATCGCTTTGCCCGCCAACTGCTGTTTTTTTGCGTGCCCTTGCCAGGAGAGAACCCCGATGTTGCCAGCCAACCGCAGTGCCAAACGCTGTTTGCAAGCTCCACTATCGTTGGCTGTCGCCAGCGTGTTGTTCGCCATCGCCGCACCTGCCTTCGCGCAGGACAAGGCCGAGAAGGAAAAGGACAAGACCACCGAGTTGTCCCGCATCGAGGTCACCGGTTCCAACATCCGCCGCACCGATGTGGAGACCGCATCGCCGGTGCAGGTGATCAGCAAGCAGGACATCGAGAATATGGGCGCGCGCACGTTGTTGCAGGTGCTCGACAACCTGCCAGCAGCACGGCCGGGTCAGGTCGATTCCAAGTCCTTGTTCACCGGTTCCGATGGCGCTTCGCAGGCCAACCTGCGCGGCCTCGGCGCACAGGGCACGCTGGTGCTGTTGAATGGTCGCCGCCTGTCGTATTACGGCGCGCCGGCAGGCTTCCAGACCCAGTTCGTCAACATCGACGCCATTCCTGCCGCTGTCATCGAACGCATGGAAGTGCTGACCGATGGCGCCTCGGCCGTATACGGCACCGACGCGGTGGCCGGCGTCATCAACGTCATCACCAAGAGCAGCTACCAGGGCCTGGAAGTCAGCGGCACCTGGGACACTGCTTCGCGCTTTGATTCCTTCGGTGAGAAGCAGGCCAGCGTCACCGGCGGTTTCGGTGACATGGCCGAGGATGGCTACAACGTCTATGCCAGCGTCAATCTGTATGAGCGTGACGGCATTCCGGACAGCGAGTGGTACCTCAAGCACCCGGGCCAGTTCTACGTCAACACGCCGGACTACATCAAGAATCTGCGGCTGGACACCGGCAGCGCGCCGGGCGTGTTCAACCCCGGCTATTACTACGCCATCGATCCGGTCACTGGCGTGCGCAAGGATGAGGCTGCACCGGGCTGCAACAACGTGCTGCAGGTCAGCAGTGGCACCCGTTGCATCTGGCAGACCTGGATGAACCGGCAGATCAACGGCGGCGCGGATTCCAAGCGCGTCACCGCCTACGTCAATGGTCATTACCAGCTCAATGACAGCACCGAGGCGTTTGCCGAAGTCACCTATACCGACATTGACCTGCACGCCAATGGCGGTACGCCGCGTGCTTACGGCACCACCACCGGCAATCCGCAGAGCTGGTTCTCGCGCAACACCGGCAATACGGTCAACCAGTTCCTGACCCCGTGGCTCGGCCCGAACAACGAATACAACCACGCCAGCCCGGAGTTGAAGGCGATGAATGGCGGTGTGGTCGGTTTGGGTTACCTGCTGCAGGACGTCGGCGGTGGCCACTTCGGTCAGCGCAATACCGACGACAGCTACCGTGTGGTGGCAGGTCTGCGTGGTGCTGCCGGCGACTGGAACTGGGAGACCGCGTTCGCCACCGCCGGTTCGCACTCGGTCACCTACCAGACCACCAACGTCAACCTGAAGGGCTTCGAGAAAGCCTTTGGTCCGTACACCATCGATCCGGGCACTGGCCGCGTCATCATTTCCGATCATCCGGCCTACAAGTTCGGCGAGATCAGTGAAGCCAACGCAGCGCTGATCCGCGAAGCCTTCCCGACCTTCGACATCGAGTCGTGGACCCGCCTGCACACCTTGGACGGCAAGATCGAGGGCCCGCTGTTCAACATGCCGGCCGGTGAAGTGCGCGCGGCATTCGGCTTCAATGCAACCCGCGAAACCTTCTACACGCCGGGCAACCCGGACGCTGCCAACGGCCTGATCACCCAGCAGGGTGGCTCGTGGTTTGACGGCAAGCGCAACACCTACGCGCTGTTCTCCGAAGCCGTGGTGCCGCTGACTGAAAAGCTCGAGATGGACCTGGCACTGCGCCTGGACAAGTACCCGGGCTTCAGCGCCAACGCCGCGCCGAAGATCGGCCTGAAGTACCAGGCGCTGCCGCAGTTGATGCTGCGTGGTACCTATTCGGAAGGCTTCCGTGCACCCAGCCTGGCTGAAGCGGGTAGCGGTGGCGTGTATGCGCAGATCGGTGGTTATCGCGATGAAGTCCGTTGTGCGGAAACCAATGCGATCGCCGGCCTGTTGCGGCAGTCTAACCGCGTCGTCGACAAGGACCTGGGCAACAGCCTGTGGAACAGCGATTGCGCCCGCAACGTGGCGCGCATGACCCAGCCCAATCAGGACCTGAAGCCGGAGAAGGCGAAGATTGCCACGCTGGGCGTCGTGCTGGAGCCGACCGATTGGCTGTCGGTGTCGGCCGACTACTGGTTCGTGTACCGCCGCGATGAAATCGTCGCACCGGACTACAGCAAGGAAGAAGACATCGACTCGATGACCCGCTTCCCGATCACCGAATCCGACAAGTCCAACCTCGCTGCACTGGCTGCGATGTGCAACGACCCGGCCAGCGGTGTGACCTGTCCGGGCACCTTGCCGGGCTACAGCATCGGCAACGTCGCCAGCGTGATCGGCCAGTACAGCAACCGTGGCCGCACCCTGATCGACGGCTTCGACGTGGATTTGCGCAGCCGCTTCGACCTGGGTGAATGGGGCCGCCTGAACATCGGTGTAGCGGCGACGATCGCCAACCGCAATATGTACAACTCCGACAACGGTGACGGCTGGTACTACGGCAACCTGGTTGGCTACTACAACAACCCGAAGGTGCGCGCCACGTTCAATACCAACTGGACCTACGGCAAGTGGGATACCGGCTTCTACGTCAACTACGTCGGTGGTACCAAGTGGGCCTATGACCGCATCGATGCGCAGGACAACAACGCCCAGACCTGTACCGGCAGCTTCCTCGACCTGGCCCCCGGCCATTGCGGTGGCGCACCGGCATGGTGGACGGCCAACCTGAGCGTGAACTGGCGTCCGATCGAGAAGCTGAGTGTCGGTGTGACCGTCAAGAACCTGTTCAACCGCCTGCCGTTCTACGACCCGAACGACTGGATGAACTTCTCCGGCTATGCCAACAACTTTGGTCGCATCTACAGCGTGACCGCGACCTACAAGTTCTGATCCACTGCAGCAGCGCTTCCCCCTTATGCATTGCATGAGGGGGAAGACAGTGACACCGTCAGCACGGTCGCGGCACGCCTGCCATGACCGGCACGACCCCTGAAAGAGGAAACACAATGAAGCGTAGGGAATTCATCATGGCCAGCGCGGCCCTGGCCGCCACCAGTCTGCTGCCGGAAACGCCGGCGTGGGCACGCGGCCGCAAGGTGCGCCTGGGCGTGATCGGCACCGGCATGCGTGGCCAGGTACTGCTGAAGGAACTGGTGCGCCGCGACGACGTGGAAGTGGTTGCCCTGTGCGACATCGAGCCGATCATGCTCGGCCGCGCCATGGACATGGTGGCCAAGGCCGGCAAGCTGGCGCCGCAGGCCTATGGCGCGGACCGTGACCAGAACGCCTGGAAGCGCCTGCTGGAGCAGCGCGGCCTGGATGGCGTGATCATCGCCACACCGTGGGAACTGCATGCACCGATGGCGATTGCGGCGATGCAGGCCAAGGTCGCGGTGGGCTGCGAAGTGGTCGCCGGTATTACCCTGCAGGACCATTGGGATGTACTCAACACCCAGCTCAGCACCGGCACCCCGTACATGCTGCTGGAGAACGTCTGCTATCGCCGTGACGTGATGGCCGCGTTGCAGATGGTGCGTCAGGGCCTGTTCGGCGAATTGGTGCACCTGCAGGGCGGTTACCAGCACGACTTGCGTGGAGTGAAGTTCAACTCGGGTGATCCGTCGCAGCCCTATGACAGCGGCGTTGAGTTCGGCGCCAAGGGCTGGTCGGAAGCACGCTGGCGCACCGAGCATTCGGTGCAGCGCAATGGCGAGTTGTATCCCAGCCACGGCATCGGCCCGTGTGCGATGTATACCGGCATCAATCGCGGCAATCGCTTCACCCACATCAATGCCTTCGCCAGCAAGGCGCGCGGCCTGCATGACTACACCGTTGCCAAGAGCGGCGGGACTACCCACCCGAGCACCAAGGTCAAGTTCAAGCTCGGCGACATCGTGACCACCACGCTGGCCTGCGAGAACGGCGAAACCATCCTGCTGCAGCACGACACCTCGTTGCCGCGTCCGTACTCGATGGGCTTCCGCGTACAGGGCACCAAGGGCCTGTGGATGGACGTCAACCACGGCATCCACATCGAAGGTCGCAGCCCGCCGCACCAGTGGGAAGAGTTCAAGACCTACCAGGACCAGTACGAGCACCCGCTGTGGAAGCAACATGCCGCGACCGCTGCCAGCGCTGGTCACGGCGGCATGGACTGGTTCGTGATCCACGCCTTCGTGGAAGCATTGAAGGCCAAGGCACCGATGCCGATCGACATCTACGATGCCGTGACCTGGAGCGCGATCACGCCCTTGTCCGAGCAGTCGATCGCCAACAGCTTCCAGACCCTGGAGTTCCCGGATTTCACCAAGGGCCTGTGGCAGCAGCGCAAGCCGATCTTCGCCTTCGACGGCAGTTATTGATCAGCCGTGTTTCAGCTCCCTCCCTTGCGCCGAAGGCGTAGGGGAGGGTTGGGGAGGGGTTGAGCTCTTCGGCCTTTCCAGCAATGCCTGCTTCGCGGCTGATGCCGCTCCCACAGCTCCCACAACGCTGCCTAGCGTTCCAGTTCCGCATCCGGATCCGCCACCGGCGATGGCGGCGTAGCCGGCACTTCGGCCGGGGTGGCTTGCGCCGGCTTGTCCAGGATCGTTGCCTTGCGCCAATTACCCCAGCGGTAATAGGCCATGATCATCAGCATCGAGCAGAGCGCGCTGATCGGGAAGCTCCACCAGATAGCATCGGCACCAAAGCGTGGTTGAAGCCACAGTGCGAACGGCACGCGGATGCCCCACATGCCGATTGCCAGGATCAACAGCGGTGGCAGCACCGCACCGGTGGAGCGAACCACGCCGGACAGCACGAAGTTGACCCCGAAGAACAGGAACGACCACACCGCGATGTGGTTCAGGTGGCGGCCGATCTCCAGCGCCTCGCTGGCGGCAGGCAGGAACAGCGCCAGGGTGCTGCGATCAAACAGGATGATCGGCGCAATCAAGGCACCGGTCAGCAGGAAGTTGAACAGCACGCCGGTACGCGCGGTGGCTTCCACGCGTGGCCAAAGGCCGGCGCCCACATTCTGCGCGGCCATCGTCGAGCAGGCCGCGCCAATCGCCATGGCCGGCATCTGCACGTAGGTCCACAACTGCATTGCCGCGCCGTAGGCCGAGGCGGTTTCCACGCCGTAGCCATTGACCATGCTGATCATCATGATCATCGCCAGCGAGATCAGGATCATCTGCAGGCCCATCGGCACGCCCTTGACCACCAGCGCCTTGAGGATGACCGTGTCGATCTTCAGCAGGCCAATGTCCTTGCGCCCCAGCCACAGCATGTGCCGCTTGTTGCGCAGGTAGAGCATCAAGCCGGCCAGTGCCAGACCCTGCGAGAAGAAGGTGGCCCACGCTGCGCCGGCAATGCCGAGTTCCGGGAACGGGCCCACGCCGAAGATCAGCAACGGGTTGAAGGCGATATCCATCAACACCGCCAACAGCAGGAAGCGGAACGGTGTGCGCGCATCGCCGGCACCGCGCAGGGCGGCGGTGATGAAGGCGAACGCGTACAGCAGCGGCATCGCCAGGAAGATCACCTTCAGGTAGGCATCGGCCATCGGCAGCGATTCAGCTGGCGTGCCCATCGCCACCAGCAGGCGGTGTGACAGGAACCAGCCCAGTACCGCGATGACCGCAGACAGGCTGATGAAGAAGGTGGCGCTGGTGCCCATCACCCGCCGCGCCTGCGGCAAATCCTTGGCGCCGATGGACTGGCCGATCAGGATGGTCGCGGCCATGCCGATGCCGAACACCGAACCGATCAGGAAGAACATGATGTTGTTGGCGTTGGCGGTGGCGGTCAGCGCCGCCTCGCCGAGGAACTTGCCGACCCAGATGGCATTGACCGATCCGTTCAGCGACTGTGCGATGTTGCCAGCCAGAATCGGGAGCGCGAACATGAGCAGGCTGGTGCCGATCGGGCCTTCGGTCAGCGAGCGGGTTTGCTTGGGTTTCGACATGGACAACGTTGTCGGGATCGGGGCAGGCACACTAGCATCTTGCAGATGAGGGTGCCGGCGCCAGGTATCACCGGTGGGTGGCTTACACAGGAGTCATGGCAACGCGATGAGTGGTGAAGTCGTAGTGGTAGCAAGCATTCGTCTTGATGTGTGGCTGTGGGCCGCACGTTTCTTCAAGACCCGCAGCCTGGCCAAACAGGCAGTGGAGACCGGCAAGGTGGATGTGGAAGGGCAACGCCCCAAGTCGTCCCGCGCCATCCGCCTGGGCGATGCGCTGCGGGTGCAGCGTGGCGACGAGATCTTCGAGATCGCGGTACGCGGGCTGAGTGACAAACGTGGTTCGGCGCCGGTAGCACAGGCCATGTATGAAGAGTCGGCGGCCTCGAAGCAGGCGCGTCGCGAGCTGCAACTGCGTCGCGCCGCCGAGCGCACCGGCTACCAGGCCCCGGAGCACAAGCCCGACAAGCGCGCCCGGCGTTTGATCCGTGCCTTGGGTGACCTTGATGCGCTTTGATCCGCGCGCGAGGCAAGCGATTCACTGTAGTGCCGAGCCATGCTCGGCATTGGGCTCTACTAGTGAAGCCTCTGCCGAGCATGGCTCGGCACTACAGGAACAAAAACGCCACCTTGCGGTGGCGTTTTCAATCAGGCTCCAGCAGCTCAGCGCTTGCCGCTACCCAACAAGCCGCTACCCAGCTTGATCAGGTCGCTGACGCCGAACTGGCCGTCGCCGTCCTGGTCCATCACGCTTCCCAGCAGGCCGCCGCCGATGCCGCCGGCCTGGGCTACCTGTTGCTTTTCCTGGCCCAGAACCTGCGCCAGGCCGTTCGGATCGGCTGGCGCGGCGCCGCTGCTCATGCGCTGGGCGATGTAGGCCATCACGATCGGGGCGAGGATCTTCAGCAGCTGGCTGGAGGTGCTCGGGCTCAGGCCGGTGGCCTGGGCCAGGCCGGTCTCGGCACGGTCCTGGCTGCCGCCGAAGATGTGGCCGAGGATGCCGGCGCCATTTGCTGCCGGGCTGTTGCCGCCGCCCATCACCGCGCCCAGCACGCTGCCGATGTCCAGGCCGCTGTGGTTGTTCTGCAAGGCGCCGAACAGGGCTTCGGCGCCCTGCGGCTTGGCCGCGTTGTTGCCCAATGCGCCCATCAGCAGCGGTAGCGCGGCGCTGATGGCGCCCGAAGCCTGCTGGCTGTCGATGCCAAGCTGCTGCGAAACCTGCTGCAACGGTGCGCCCTGCAGCTGGGAGAGAAGGTCGTCGGTCAGGCTCATCGGGGGTTCCTTGAAAGGGTGGGTTGCCGAGCGGCATGGTAACCCCCGCAAGGGGGCGTAAGTGAAGGGGCCAAAGACGTGCCGGTTTGTGGGCAGAAACAGCACCGCCCGCGCAGGGCGGGCGGTGCTGTTTCATGGGCGAAGCTACATGCTTGGCTTACAGCTCGATGTCCTCAGCGCCTGGGGTGGCGGTCGGGAAATCGCTGCCCGGATGCGGCGGCGGCGCGAACGGATCAGTCGGGGCGGCTGCAGTCGCCAGCGCCTGCAGGGCGGCGGCAATGCCCGCACCATAGGCTGGGTCGGCTTTGTTGCAGTTGTCGATGTGACGCTGCTTGATGAAGTCCGGTGCATCGCCAAGTGCCCGTGCGGTGTTCTCGAACAGACGCTGCTTCTGTGCCGCGTTATAGCTGCGGAACAGGGCACCGGGCTGGCTGAAGTAGTCGTTGTCGTCTTCGCGGAAATTCCAGAAATCGGCATCGCCACGGATCTTCAGCGCCGGCTCGCGGTACTGCGGCTGCTCCTGCCACTGGCCATAGCTGTTGGGCTCGTAATGCGGCAGGCCTCCGTAGTTGCCGTCCACGCGCATGGCGCCATCGCGGTGGTTGCTGAAGACCGGGCAACGGGCGGCGTTGACCGGAATCTGGTGGTGGTTGACGCCCAGTCGATAACGCTGCGCGTCGGTGTAGGCGAACAGGCGTGCCTGCAGCATCTTGTCCGGCGAGGGGCCGATGCCCGGGACGAGGTTGCTCGGTGCAAATGCCGACTGCTCCACATCCTGGTACCAGTTGACCGGGTTGCGGTTGAGCTCGAACTCGCCGACTTCGATCAGCGGGTAATCGCTCTTCGGCCACACCTTGGTAAGGTCGAACGGATGGATGCGGTAGGTCTCCGCTTCCAGCTCCGGCATGACCTGCACGAACAGCTTCCACTTCGGGAACTCATTGCGCTCGATGGCCTGGAACAGATCGCGGCCATGGCTTTCGCGGTCCTTGCCGACCAGCACTTCGGCCTGCGCATCGGTCAGCGCCTGCACGCCCTGCTGGGTGACGAAGTGGAACTTCACCCAGAAGCGCTCGCCGCCTTCATTGGTGAAACTGTAGGTGTGCGAACCGAAGCCGTTCATATGGCGGAAGCTGCGCGGGATGCCGCGGTCGCTCATCACCACCGTGACCTGCATCAGTGCTTCCGGCAGCAGGGTCCAGAAATCCCAGTTGTTGCGGGCGCTGCGCAGGTTGGTATGCGGGTCGCGCTTGACCGCCTTGTTGAGGTCGCCGAACTTGCGCGGGTCACGCAGGAAGAACACCGGCGTGTTGTTGCCGACCAGGTCCCAGTTGCCTTCCTCGGTGTAGAACTTCAGTGCAAAGCCACGGATGTCGCGCTCGGCATCGGCGGCGCCGCGCTCACCGGCCACGGTGGTGAAACGAGCGAACATCTCGGTCTGCTTGCCCACGGCCGAGAACAGCTTGGCGCGGGTGTACTTGCTGATGTCATGGGTGACGGTGAACGTGCCGAATGCGCCCGAGCCCTTGGCATGCATGCGGCGCTCGGGAATGATCTCGCGATTGAGGTTGGCGAGCTTTTCAAGCAGCCATACATCTTCCATCAGCAACGGGCCGCGCGGGCCTGCGGTCTTGCTGTTCTGGTTGTCCACCACCGGCGCGCCGAAGGCGGTGGTCAGCGGCGTCACCGGTGCGTCGCCATGCTGCTGCTTGGGTGTGGTGCTGGTGTCACGCTGCGACTGCGCGGCCTGCTCGGGGGAGGGGGCGCTGTGGTACGGACAGGTCGGCTTGGTGTCATTGCTCATGGCTGGCTCCTGCTGGCGTTGGGGTAGTTCTTGCACCGACTGTAACCACCGAAGCGTTAAATGAATAATCAAATGAACCGCTCGCTCTGATAGGGCTTACCTATTGCTCAGCTTGCGGGGATAAATGCGCTCTGTTGATGCCGCAGGCTCAATGCGCCGGCCGTCAGCCGTTATGCTGGGCAGCTGTCTGTGCCGGAATCCCTGATGAGCCAACGCGCCGCCCGATTGCTGCACCTGCTGGATGAATTGCGGCGGCGCCGCACGCCGGTGCGCGGTGCCGAGCTGGCACAACGGCTGGAGGTGAGCCTGCGCACCGTGTACCGGGACATCGATGCCTTGCGCGGGCAGGGCGCCGATATCGCCGGTGATCCGGGCATCGGCTACCAGTTGCGGCCGGGTTTCCTGCTTCCTCCGATGATGTTTTCCGCCGAAGAGCTCGAAGCGGTGCTGCTGGGCGCGCGCTGGGTGGCCTCGCACGGCGACCCGGAACTGGCGGCTGCTGCCGACACCGCCTTGCAGCGCGTCATTGGCGTATTGCCCGAAACCCTGCGCCTGCAGGTGGAAACCAGTGGCCTGTTCGCACCGCACTGGCACGCGGTGCCACCGGAGCCGTGGCTGCCGGCCTTGCGTCGCGCGATCCGCGATGGCAATGCCGTGCGCATCCAGTACCGCGACGTCGAGGGCAGGGTCAGTGAACGCATGATCTGGCCGTTCGCTATGGCGTTCATGGCCGATGTACGCATGCTGGCGGCGTGGTGTGAAATGCGTGGCGATTTCCGCCACTTCCGTGCCGACCGTTTGCTGGCACTGGAAGACACCGCGCAACGCTATCCAGCGCAACGTCATCAGTTGTTGAAGCGTTGGCGCGCGCAGTGCATGACGGATTCTTGATGCGTCACTGCTGACAGCTGCTGTCAGCAGCCCCTACGCACACTGTCGGCTCCTTACAACGCAGGTGCCAGACATGACCGACACGCTTACCTTCTACAGCCACCCACATTCGCGTGGCCGCATCACCCGCTGGATGCTGGAAGAAACCGGTCTGCGCTACGACGCGGTGATGCTGGAGTACGGCACCAGCATGAAGTCGGCGCAGTATCTGGCGATCAACCCGATGGGCAAGGTGCCGGCCTTGGTGCAGGGAACAACGGCGATCACCGAGAACGCGGCGATCTGCCTGCACCTGGCCGATCTGGCACCGGCCAAGGCCTTGTTGCCGCCAGTAGGCAGCGCCGAGCGCGGCGAATGTTACCGCTGGGTATTGTTTGCGGCCGGGCCGCTGGAAGCGTTCGTCACCGATCTTCGCCATGGCACGCTGGCACCGCCGATGGAGGCCGGTTATGGCACTGCCGAGGATTTGATTCGCACCTTGGAAACGGCGGTTGCCGGCAAGCACTATCTGGTGGGTGATGGCTTTACCGTCGCCGATCTGTATATGGCGGCGTTCCTGAGCTACTTCATCAGCATGGGCCAGCTTGAGGCCAAGCCGGTGTTCACCGATTACTGCGCACGGCATCTGCAGCGGCCGGCGTCGGTGCGGGCGGGGCAACTGGATGATGCGTTGGTGGCGCCTGTGGGAGCGGTGTAAGCCGCGAAGCTGGCATTGCGCGAAAAGCAGAAAGAACCGACCCCTCCCCAACCCTCCCCTTGGCCTTCGGCCAAAGGGAGGGAGCAGAAGTTGTAGTGCCGAGCCATGCTCGGCAGGGGCTGTACCGGGAAAACCCCATGCCGATCATGGCTCGGCACTACTGGGCGGTGCGGCTCAGATCAGCGACTTCACACGGTACAAGGCTTCCAACGCCTGCTTGGGCGTCAGCTCATCCGGATCAATCGCCTGCAACGCATCCAAGGCCGCCGAATTCGGCGCGGCAAACAAACCAAACTGCTGCGGTGCATCCAGTGCCTGTGGCGCCATTGCCGCGCTCTGGGTCTCGCCGCCACGTTGCTCCAGCTCCGCCAGGCGTCGGCGTGCCTGCGCGACCGTGGACTTGGGCAGGCCAGCCAAGGCCGCTACCTGCAGACCAAAGCTGCGGTTGGCCGGGCCGTCCTTCACTGCATGCATGAATACCAGCGTGTCGCCGTGCTCCACCGCATCCAGGTGCACGTTGGCAATGCCGCTGGCGCCACCTTCATGGCTCTCATCGGCCAACGCGGTCAGCTCGAAGTAGTGGGTGGCAAACAGCGTGTAGCAACGGTTCTGATAGGCCAGATGGCGTGCGACCGCATCGGCCAGGGCCAGGCCGTCGTAGGTCGAGGTGCCGCGACCGATTTCGTCCATCAACACCACCGAATGCTCGGTGGCGTGATGCAGGATGTAGCTGGTCTCGGCCATTTCCACCATGAAGGTGGATTGGCCCTTGGCCAGATCGTCGCCGGCGCCGATGCGGGTCAGGATGCGGTCGATCGGGCCGATCACCGCGCGGCTGGCCGGCACGAAGCTGCCGATATGGGCGAGTAGCACGATCAGCGCGTTCTGCCGCATGTACGTCGACTTACCGCCCATGTTCGGACCGGTGATGACCAGCATGCGACGGTCCGGGTGCAGGTCCAGATCGTTGGGTTCGAACGGCGTGTCGCGTACGGCTTCGACCACCGGGTGGCGGCCGCGCTCGATACGCAGGCAGGCATCTTCCTGCAGCTCCGGCTGCGACCAGTCCAGCGCCTGTGCGCGTTCGGCGAATGCGGCCAACACGTCCAGTTCGCTCAAGGCGTCAGCGCAGCGTTTCAGCGGCTCCAGGTGCTGGCCAACAATGTCGAGCAGGCCTTCGTACAGCAGCTTCTCGCGGCTGAGCGAGCGCTCACGTGCAGACAGCACCTTGTCCTCGAAGTTCTTCAACTCCTCGGTGATGTAGCGTTCGGCATTGGTCAGGGTCTGGCGGCGGGTGTAGTGCACCGGCGCCTTGTCGGACTGGCCCTTGCTGATCTCGATGTAATAGCCATGCACGCGGTTGTAGCCGACCTTCAAGGTGGCAATGCCGCTGGCCTGGCGCTCACGCGCTTCCAGATCGATCAGGAACTGGTCGGCGTGGGTGGACAGGCGGCGTAGTTCGTCGAGCTCGGCGTCGTAGCCTTCGGCGATCACGCCGCCGTCGGACAGCTTCAGCGGCGGCTGCTCGGCGATGGCGCTGGCCAGCAGCTGCGCGCTTTCATCGTGCGAGCCCAGTTCGGCGCGCAGCTGTTGCAGGCGCGGTGAATCCAGTGCATCCAGCTGCGCGGTGATTGCCGGTAGCAGGCCCAGGCCGTCACGCAGGGTGGAGAAATCGCGCGGGCGTGCCGAGCGCAGCGCCATGCGGGTCAGGATGCGCTCGATGTCGCCCAGGGCGCGGAAGCTGTCGCGCAGGTCGGCGTCGGTGCCGCGATCAATCAGCGTGGCAACCGCGTGGTGGCGTTGCTGCAGCACGTTGCGCAGGCGCAGCGGGCGGTGCAGCCAGCGGCGCAGCAGGCGCCCGCCCATCGGCGAGACGGTGCTGTCGAGTACGCCGAGCAAGGTATTGCGGGTGTCGCCGTCGACGCGCGTATCCAGTTCCAGATGACGGCGGGTGGCGGCGTTCATCGCGATCGCTTCGCCAGCATTTTCCATCGAAATGGAGGTCAGGTGCGGCAGGCGCTGCTTCTGGGTTTCCTCGACATAGCCGAGCAGGGCACCGGCAGCGCCGGTGGCACGCGGCTTGTCGTCGATGCCGAAGCCGCTGAGGTCGTGCAGCTTGAAGAAGTTCAGCAGATGGCGGCGACCACTGTCGGCATCGAACAGCCACGGCGCGCGGCGGCGTACGCCATTGCGATGGCGCAGGAACTCGGGCCAGTTCTCCTCGTCGGGCACCAGCAGCTCGGCCGGTTCCAATCGGGCCAGCTCGGCTTCCAGCGCATCGTCGGTGTCGACTTCGTTGACCAGGAAGCGGCCGCCAGCCAGATCGGCCCAGGCCAGGCCGTAGCCGGCCTTGCTGCGCGACAACGCCATCAGCAAGGTGTCGCGGCGCTCGTCCAGCAGCGCTTCGTCGGTAACCGTGCCGGGGGTGACCACACGCACCACCTTGCGCTCGACCAGGCCCTTGGCCAGCGCCGGGTCGCCGATCTGCTCGCAGATCGCTACCGACTCGCCAACCGCCACCAGCCGCGCCAGGTAGCCCTCGAAGGCATGCACCGGCACACCGGCCATTGGGATCGGCGCGCCGCCGGAGCTGCCACGCTGGGTCAGGGTGATGTCGAGCAGGCGTGCGGCCTTGCGCGCGTCGTCATAGAACAATTCGTAGAAATCGCCCATCCGGAAGAACAGCAGCAGGTCCGGGTACTCGGACTTGGCTGCAAAGAACTGCTTCATCAACGGGGTGTGTTCGGGCTTCTTCTCGGTCACGCGGGGTCCACTTCAATTTGCCGGGCGGCGGCATAGGGCCGCTATTGTAGGCGCAGTGTCGGGGATGGACGAGGAGGAGGCTTGGATGAGTGCTATCCCGGCGTACGTCGCGGCGCCGCCAACATGTGTTGGCGATGAGGGTGGGCCGGATTTTCCTGAATGCTTGACCGTTGCGTGGTCGGCCGGTATCGCCGACAGGATGGCGATCCTCCGGCGGGTATGTGTTTGCTCGGTAGATCGGGGCCAGCTGCAACGAAGTAGTGGAGGCGCGTTGACCGGTTGCGTCCTGCGTCCGGCAACGAGAGGAGGGCGCCTGCACTGGGGCCATCGTTGCGTCAGTCGGTGCCTAGAAATTCCAGGTCAGCGATACCCCGGCCGTGCGGAAGCTGTCCGGTGAAAGGTATTGCATCAATCCATCGTTATTGATGGTGGCACCGTAGGAGATGAAGCTGCGGTAGTGCTTGTCCAGCAGGTTGCGCGCGTACAGCGATACTTCCCACTGGCCATCCTCGGCACCGATGCCGACGGAAAGGTTAACCACGCCATACCCAGGGGTAGTGGTGGAGGACTGGGCGGGGGCATTGTAGAACTTACTTCTGTAGCTCCAACCGGCATTGCCATTGATGGCCAGGCCGTTGCCAAGAGCATGATAGTAGTTTCCGTTGAGGGAATAGCTGTACTTGGAAACAAACGATGGGGTGAATCCGGTCAGGTCAGCCTGCAGCACACCGTCGACGAGACCACAGGGGGCATCCTGGTTGGCCTCGCAGGTGGTGAAGTAGTCCCGGAACTCGGCGTCGGTGATCGCGCCGGTGGCGATCAACGAGAAGTCCGCAAACGGGCGCCAGCTGATTTCAAGTTCAGCCCCCTTGGTACGCATCTCGCCTGCGTTTGACATGGCATAGCCCAAGGTCTCCGGGATGTAGACCTGTGCCTGGAAATCCTTGTAGTCGGCTTTGTACAGGCTGACGTTGACGGTGAGGCTGCGGTCGAAAAACTGAGTCTTCGCACCGAGTTCGTAGGCCGTGGATTTTTCCGGCTGGATCTTGTTGGAGCGGTCCGAGACCGGGTCGATGGTGGGGCCCTTGTAGCCCGTGGCGACGTTGGCGTACCACATCAAGGTGGCGCTCTGCTGGAACTGAAGGGCGACCTTGCCCGATACGTTCTCCTTGCTGATTTCGGCGTGCGATGGAAGGATGTTGCCAACGTAGATAACGGGCTTTCCTTCCGCGCTAGGCATCTGCACAGGGGTCATGGAGGCGAACACCTTGTCGTTGGTGTAGCGCAATCCACCGCTGGCCGACCAGCGATCGCTCAGCTTGTAGCCGACATTGGCGTAGATCGCGTGGCTCTTGGTGTCGGCGTGGACATGCTGTCTGGGTCCGGTGAGCGAGAGATATTCGCTAGGCGGTTCCGGGCTGAAATTGAAGCCACCATAGGCGTAGTACTCGTATGTGCTGTCGACATTTGCGTAGTATGCGCCCAGGACATAGTCCAGTTGCTCGTCATGCGCAGTGCCGGCCAAGCGGAACTCCTGGCTGATCTGATGTGCACGGGTCGTTGTTATGTTTCTGTTGAGGAAGTTTGCCGGTGTCTGGTCCATGTCGTGAATCTGGTTCACGGTTGAGGCGCGATAAGCGGTGATGGACGTCAACTGGGCACCGTTGGCCAGTCGCAGGTCGGCCTTCGTCGAAAAGCCGGTTACTCCCTGGAAGGCAAAACCATCAGCGTCAGCCTGACTGGTAAAGCTGTCGCCGCCAATGTTCTGGAAGCCGGCGAGGCTGGTGTTGTAGCCCTCGTCCGTGCCCAGCGTATAGAGGGTCCCCAGGGCGCGGTTGAACAAGGTCTGGCGCTCTGCTGCCACCAGGATGTCGAGCTGCTCGGTCGGCTTCCACAGCCACTTTCCGCGAATGCCACGTCCGGTTTGGTCGCCGATGTTCCAATCGTGGAAAGCATTGGCAATGGCGCCGTCCTGGTCCTTGTAATACGCGGAAAGGCGTAGCGCAGAGGTATCGGAGACAGCCAGGTTGCCGGTCACGCGCGCGACATGTTCGTTGCGCTCACCCAGCGACAACGAAACCGAGCCGCCGGTGGTGCCGATTTCCGGGTTGCGGGTGCTGATGTTGACCACGCCTGCGGAGGCATTCTTGCCGAACAAGGTACCCTGCGGGCCGCGCAGAACCTCGATGTGTTCGATGTCATTGAAGCCTGCTACGCCGGGATCACGGGGGATGCCAATCACGACGTCATCGACCACGGTGCCAACGGTTTGCTCGGAGGCGACGCTAAAGGCCTGTGTGCCGATGCCACGGACCTGGAAGCCCCCGCTATTGGCGGTGCCTGCGCTAGCCGAGAACGACACCCCGGGGGCGAGATACTGCAGGTCGGAGATGTTGCTCATGTTGGTGCGGTCAAGCTGTTCAGCGGTGACAACGCTGACTGAAATGGGGGTGCGTTGCAGCGGTTTGGCTTGGTGGGTAGAGCGTACCGTCACCGTGTCCAGGTCCTTGGTCGTGGGCTCCGAAGCGGCAGTAGGATCCTCGGCCAGCGCGGGTTGTGCGGCTGCCAGTGCGTAAAACAGGGCCAATGACAGGTGGGTGCAACGCAGGCCGCTTCCGGAACTCCGGTGTTGTTGGGCGGTGGATTTCCTCATGCATTTCTCTCCGATGGTGAGGCTGGGAGCCGGTTGGGACCGGCGGGTTTGTGCGCTGAAGGGTTTGTTCTGGTGCAGCGCTTGCTAACGTTTGCCACCGAGGAGAAATCCAGCCGGGACATAGTCAGTGCGGCAATTCAACGCGGGGCAGCATGGCGCTGTTGCGCAGTACTCCTGTCCAGCGTCGTGGCTGCCGGACGAGTTAGACGAACCGTGGAGAAGGACTCTGCTAGGTGATGGCTTAGCAGGTATCGCGCTTGGTTGCGGTCGGCTGTGTTCGCTGCAAGCGCTGCACCCGGGGATGCCCGCTTGTGCCGATGGATGCGGCAGCAACGCGGTTGCTAACGTTGTGCGCAAGATGAAAGGGCTGGCTGCATCCAGCAAGCTGTGTCGTAGGACGTCCAGGCCTGCAGTCCGCCAAGTGCCGAACAGCCTGTTCGGTGCTGCAAAGCGGTCTCCACAAGCAGTCAGCAGCCAGTGGGCCGCTGATGGTTGCTGGTTGCGATCTTGATGCTGCCTTGGATTCCATTTCCGGGATGACTCCACGCAGGTTGATCAATGCTTGTCACGCGTTGCGGGAGCGACGATGTTCATTCGGCAATGTCGGCGTCAATAGTTTGCAGCGAGATGCGCGAATCGGAACATTTCAGCGAAAAGTTGCAGTTGTTATAGAGCGGGATAGTTGATTGATTTTCATCAATGGCAGCGATGCAACTGTGCATGGTTTGCGCTTTGTCACCTGGAGATTGCAACGGTGTTTGCTGCGCAGGCGAAGCCTGTTTGCGCAGTCTGCTTGAATGAAAGGAAATTGAATGGATGAAAGAAGGAACGGTTACTTGAATCAAGCTGGATACAGCTCGTTCTGCGTACGTTGGAAGGCGCTGGCGTTCGATTCTAGAGGGTGGCGATTGGGCGCGGATGTTGCCGGAGACAAGGTGGTGTCTGGACCGGCCAGAGTTCTGTAGACACTCAGTCGCCGCTCTGCGCGTAGCGCCTTTCAAACTCTACCGGTGACAGTCCGCCAGCGGAACCATGCCGGCGGATCGGGTTGTAG